>CALBSF010000283.1 GCA_937927795.1 uncultured Rickettsiales bacterium | reverse complement strand
TAATAATAATGAAAATAAAAGAAGTAATAACAAGTAAAAATTATTCAATGAAGGCCTTTCTTGCTGTTTTAATAATTCTATTTTTTTGTTCTTGCAATAACCAGAAAAATAATAGCAGTCTTTACGACCATCCGGGTGTAATAGTTAGCGAGCCGCCTTACTTTCAAAAAGCAATTAAATCAAAGGATTATAGAAATCCATATGATATTAACAAGCAATATCCTCTAGATGGTGATAGTTATTATGTGCCGCCAACTACCAATACAAATGAAAATAATAATGGCATTCCAAAATCTGGGTGGGATAGGATGTATTGATGTTTAAAAGTTTTAAGCTAGAATTTTGAAGTATGTATGAGAAAATTTTAAGATTAGTTGTTATTTTTTTATTTTTAACATCTTGTGATGAATATAGCTATTTTCAGCAAAATGAACCTACTTTTGGAAGTCCGCAGGCGATTATTCCAGATTATTATTACAAAACCAATCCAACTGTTGCAAAGCCCGCAGATTCTAGGTTTTATAAAAATCCTTACGAAATAATTCCATTAAATAATTATCACGAATTTGATCAACATTATGTTGCGCCTTATGGTCAATATGATAATTTTCATAAACTAGAAAATCGTGAGGAAGAAAAAGAGCGCGAATCTGAACACGAACAAGAACCTGAGCGCGAATCTGAACATGAATTAATTTATGAATGAAGTAATAATATACAGCAAAGATCCTTGTCCTTACTGCGTTAAAGCCAAAATGCTTTTGCAAAGAAAAGGAATTTCTTTTACAGAAATTAAAATTACTGATGATAAAATAAAAGAAGAAATGATCGCCAAATCTGGTGGTAGAATGACGGTTCCGCAAATTTTTATTGATGGTAAGCATATTGGCGGATGTGACGATTTATATGCTTTAGATGCCAAGGGGGGGCTTTAATTATAAATGAAAATAATCTTTAGAAATATTAAGCGAGATTTGCCAGCAAGTTTGGTGGTGTTTTTAGTTGCTCTTCCTTTGTGTCTTGGTGTTGCCCTTGCTTCTGGCGCTCCTTTATTTTCTGGTATTATTGCTGGAATTGTGGGTGGTGTTGTGGTTGGTTTTGCTAGTAATTCGGCTTTAGGGGTCAGTGGTCCTGCTGCTGGTCTTGCCACTATTGTTTTTTCTTATATTGCAGTTCTTGGCGGTAGTTATCAGGCATTTTTGCTTGCAGTTGTTATAGCGGGAATAATTCAGGTGATTGCTGGTTATTTGAGATGTGGCTCAATTGCTTATTATTTTCCTTCTTCAGTAATCAAGGGAATGCTTGCGGGAATTGGTTTAATTATTATTTTAAAACAAATTCCTCATGCAATAGGCTATGATTCTGATGTGCAGGGTGATTTTTTCTTTCATCAAAATGATGGCGAAACTACATTTTCAGAAATTTCTAAAGCCTTTGAATATTTTACTTTAGCGGCAATTATTATTTCTTTAATCTCAATATTTATTTTGATTTTATGGGAAAGTAATTTTGCTAAAAAATGGAGAATTTTTAGAATAATTCAAGCTCCTTTATTAGTGGTAACTTTGGGAATTCTTTTTTCTTTTTTATCGCAAAATCAAATTCTGCCATTTGTAATTGAGCAAAAACATTTAGTTAATTTACCGGTTTCAGCAACGCTTGATGGTTTTTTTAAACAATTTACTTTTCCTGATTTTTCTTACCTTTTAAATCCTAAAATATATTTGATGGGGCTTGTAATTGCTTTGGTTGCAAGTGTTGAAACCTTGTTGTCGGTTGAGGCAATTGATAAAATTGATCCTTACAAAAGAGTTACGCCAACCAATCGTGAGTTGAAAGCGCAGGGTTTGGGTAATATTGTTTCTGGCTTGATTGGCGGTCTTCCTATAACTCAAGTGATTGTTAGAAGCAGCGCTAATGCTGCGTTTGGAGCCAAAACTAAAGATTCAACAATTTTACATGGTTTGTGGTTATTAGTTGCAGTGATTGCAATTCCAAGTGTTCTTAATTTGCTTCCTTTGGCCAGCTTGGCATGTATTTTAATTTTAGTTGGTTACAAATTAACTAAGCCAAAAATTTATCAAGATGTTTACAAGCTTGGAATAGAACAGTTTTTGCCATTTATTGTAACCATAATTGGAATGCTTTTAACTGATCTTTTAAAAGGGGTTGGAATTGGCATGGTTGTTGCTTTGATGTTTGTTTTATATAATAATTTTCGTAATTCATATAATCAAATAATTGATGAAAAAAGTAAGAAAAAAGAGCATATAATTAGACTTGCAGAAGAAGTTTCTTTTTTAAATAAGGGTGCAATTTTACAACTTTTAAAAAACTTACCAAATCGTTCAAAAGTAGTAATTGATGGCACTCATTGTAAATATATTCATCATGATATAATTGAAATTATTGATGATTTTCAAGTTAATTCAAAGTCGCGCCAAATCGCTCTTGATGTTAAAGGGCCAGTTAGTCGCAAACACTATATTTCTACAATCAGCAAAGAAGATCAAAAAGATATTACCCCGCAACAAGCAATTGAAAGGCTTAAGCAAGGTAATAGAAGATTTGTTAATAGTCTTAATATAAATCGTAATTTGTTAAGTCAGGTCAACGAAACTTCGGATGAGCAAAATCCTTTTGCGTTTGTATTGAGCTGTATTGACTCTAGAACTTCAGCAGAATTAATTTTCGATCAAGGTCTTGGCGATATTTTTTCTTGCAGAATTGCGGGTAATATTCTAAATCAAGATATTATTGGCAGCATGGAATTTGCTAGTAAAGTTATGGGCGTAAAATTAATTATGGTTTTAGGTCATAGTGGATGCGGCGCAATTAAAGGTGCGTGTGATCATGTTGAAATGGGCAGTTTAACTGGATTATTACAAAAAATAAATCCAGCAATTGCTTTAGAAAATTCCACTAAAAATAATCGCGATTCATCAAATGTTGATTTCGTAGAAAATGTTGCGGCAATCAATGTTAAATTAGTAATGCAAGAAATTACTAAACATAGTCCAATTGTTGCTAAAATGCTTGAAAATCAAGAAATAGCGATAATTGGTGGTATGTATAATGTTATGACTGGTGAAGTTGAATTTTATTAACTGTTTTAAATAAATTAATTTATGTTATCATCTAGTCCACCTAGGCATCCAAAATCTAGTCCTTCTCGAAGGGTTATCAGGTCTAGTCCCCTTGCTGGTGCGGTAATTTATGGCGGGGATGTTCCGGTTTTTGATTTGGATGGAGATTTGCCAACCTGGGATGGTCTAGAGAGTTATTTAAAGAGTTTTGATGAAAGTTGCGAAAAATGCCTTTCAACACCTAGTGATCCAATGTTTGAGTTAGATCCGGCAATGGTTGCTTTTAGTGATGAAGTTAACTGGTTAATGGAATCAAGGTATGACAGTTTGCTTGAGCATGCAACTAATGAATATGTAACTGACTTTCAGAGCAAAATAATGAGGATAATGGAATCTATTTTGGTGATTAATTTTAACAATAAAATGATTGAAAATCCTGATTTATATAGAATTCGTGATGGTTGTAGGTATTTATTGCCATTTTTATCTCAAGCACCAAAAGAAGATTGCTCAATTGACAGGCTGGGAAAGTTGTTGGAAAATATATCTACAGTTAATCAAAAATATATCCATGTAGTAAGTGGACCAAGAAGGGATTCCGCTTTAGGTGGAGGATCAGCGGGAGCGGGGATAGCTTTTAGATAGTTTTAACGGTAATTGAAAATCAAAGTTGAAAACTTGTCTTTAAATGCTACGATGGAAGTTATTTCTTATAAATCTAAATTAAAAAACCATGAAAGTATATTATGATAAAGACGCTGATCTAAACATTATCAAATCAAAAAAAGTTGCCATAATTGGTTACGGTTCGCAGGCTCATGCTCATGCTCAAAACCTTAGAGATAGCGGGGTTAAAGAAATTAAAATTGCTTTAAGACTTGATTCTCCAACAGTTGAAAAGGCAAAAAATGCTGGCTTTGAAGTTTTGTCAAATGTTGATGCAGCTAAGTGGGCTGATATTGTGATGGTTTTAGCGCCAGATGAATTTCAGGCAGAAATTTACGAAAATGATTTGAAGGATAATTTAAAGCAAGGCGCGGCCCTAGCTTTTGCTCATGGTTTAAATATTCATTTTGAGTTAATCAAAGCTCGCCCTGATTTAGATGTTTTTATGATTGCTCCGAAAGGTCCTGGACACACAGTTCGCGGTGAATATGTTAAAGGCGGCGGCGTTCCCTGCCTTGTTGCGGTTGCACAAGATAAATCTGGCGAGGCATTAAAAATTGCGCTTTCTTATGCTTCAGGAGTTGGTGGCGGCAGATCTGGCGTTATTGAAACCACATTTAAAGAAGAATGCGAAACTGATTTATTTGGCGAACAAGCGGTTTTATGTGGCGGCGTTACTGCGTTAATTCAAGCTGGCTTTGAAACTTTAACTGAAGCTGGATATGCGCCGCAAATGGCTTATTTTGAGTGTTTACATGAGATGAAATTAATTGTTGATTTACTTTATGAAGGTGGAATTGCCAATATGCGTTATTCAATTTCTAATACTGCAGAATATGGTGACTTAACTCGTGGTCCTAGAGTTATCACGGCTGAAACCAAGAAAGAAATGAAGAAAATTTTAAGCGAAATTCAATCAGGAGAATTTGCTCGTGAATTTATGAAAGAAAGCAAAACTGGTAATAAACATTTTAACGAGCTTCGCACAAAAGGTAAAAATCATCCAATCGAAGCAACAGGAGAGCAGCTTCGTGCCATGATGCCATGGATTGCAAAAAATAAATTGGTTGATAAAAAATCAAATTAAAATATGAGTTTATCGATAATAATTCTTGCTGCTGGCAAAGGAACCCGCATGAAATCTGATTTGCCTAAGGTGATGCACCGGGTGGCGAATCGTGAAATGTTGAATATGGTAATTGATGAGGCTAAAAAACTAGAGCCGCTTGATATTACTATTGTTGTTTCTGAAGAGATGGAAAATTTTCAAGCAAGAATTTTAGATGAACATAAAGAAACAAAAATAAATTTTGTTTTACAAA
>CALBSF010000282.1 GCA_937927795.1 uncultured Rickettsiales bacterium | reverse complement strand
ATTTTTACCAAAAAGACAAAGTAAAAAAGTGTCAATAGAATTGTAATTTGGTATATGCTATAGGCATTTTTCTTGCAAACATCAAAGCCCCATATTTGCTAAGATGGGTTTTATCGGAGTAAAATATTCCAAAATCATCTGACGCAAAACATTGGGTTTTATCGCAAATAGCATCAATTGAATTAATGATTCTAAGATTAGAATAAGATTTTTTTAAATCATTTAATATCAAACTGTAATTTGCAGCGCTCTCATCGTAACTAGCCCTTGAAAAAGCGCAGTGGTTTTTCAAATTATCTTCTTTACGAACACAATTAATCGGATCAAACGGCATTTTAGGAACTTGCGTAAAATATATTATGGGAATTGAGTTTGGAATTAAATTAAAAGTTTCTTTCATTGAATTTGCAAACTCTTTACTCTTATCATTCCAGCCATTATTACTAAATAATATCGCCTGAGGTTTTTGTTTAATTGCAGCATCAATAACCTTTCTAAACATCACATTACAATCAGCCACGGTTTGTTCATCTTTGGTTAATTTACCGCTTGAATTTTTTTCATCTAAAAAAAATGGACAGCCCGGAATTGCAAGATGAATAACTTGATAATTTTCTTCAACCAACTTTTGCTCGTAACCATTGAAAATAGCCTGCGCCTGCGAATCTCCGATAATAAATATTTTTTTATTTTGATTTAAGCCTGAAATATGACAATATTTATTGCCTATATCATGATAAATATCTAAACATTTTTGATCAGAAATATCGCCGCGACTAGTGGTGCGAATTAAGAAATTTTTATTTTCACTTATTCGCCAATCAAAGCCTTTAAATAAAATAATTGCAGAACTAAAAACCAAAATCACGCAAGATAAAATTCCTATGGTTAATAACTGTTTTTTGTTTTTTATTTTGCTGCGAATTGGCTGTTCAACGAATTTATAAGTGAGATAGGCAAGCAAGAAACTTAAAAAAATCGCTCCTATTGCAACCTCCAATCTTGGAGAGCGCCCTT
>CALBSF010000281.1 GCA_937927795.1 uncultured Rickettsiales bacterium | reverse complement strand
TGCAGTTCGTTCTTATGGAGAGGAAAACGTATCATTAAATGAAACATTGGTTGCTCGTAATATTGATTTGAGAAATAAACAATACGAACAAGAATTGAGAGATTTAGAATTATTTTACAATAAAAGTTTGGACTTATATTCAGCGATAAACTTTAATTTAGTTCATCAAAAACAACCTGGAAATATCAAAGATGCAAAGGATAATTTTCTGGGGTTTATCAGTTATAATTTAAGTTTTTAATGATTACAATAAACGACAAATTGACCCAGCATTATCAAGCCCGGCTTGAAAATTTCAAAATATTAAATTTCTAATCTTTTATGATCAATTCATATCTATCATCTTGCATTGAAAATTCAATTGCCAGCTCTAAATCAGTAAAACCAGATCTCAAGATAGACATATTATGCTTTTTAGATGGAAGTAATCGAGGTAATTTTTTACTAAAAACAATAATAGAAAAAACATCGCACAACCTAATTATTTTAACTGGTAAAAATAATATATATTCATCGCTACTCATAAATTATTATCAATGCCAAGAAAGAGTTACCGTTATAGAAGATGAGAAAAATGAAGAATTAAATGTAATATTAAAATTAATTGCGCAAAAAAAACCAAACTTAATAATATTTGATTATTTCAATGAAGATCTGCTAGAGCCTTCTATATCTTCAATGTTGCAACAAATTTCATCAAATCTACAAAATAAAACTGAAATTTTATTACCCTTCAAATCTGCCAGCTTACAAAAAAATTATAGCGAGATATTTATTGATCTGCCTATAGATTTAAGTAATTTTTTGGAAATTTATCAAGCAAACCAAGAATTAATTGAAGAAATTAACAAAAAAGATATTTATTTAAACTACACCCCAATATTTAACCTTGCAGAAATTGCTTGCTATAAATTTGGCAATCTTGATGCAATTTTATATTATCTTTTATCACACGTTAGCAGCGATCAATGCGCAAAATTTGTGCAATATTTTGGCGACAAAATAAGTCGCAAAATGCTTCTCAAGATTGTTTCTAATATGCTGCCGTTTTCTAGCCATAATGAATCTTTGATTGATCAATGTCTTAAGGCTGCCAAAGCTAATTCTTACGATATCAACCAAATAATATATTATAAATTTCATCAAATTTTTCACTGGATCGAAATAACCAAGGAATGGCTCGATGAGCTTGAATTTATGCTATCAAAATTTAGTGACATCATAACCCAAGAAACCAAGATGTGTCTAATAAATAATACACATGGAAGTAGTTTTTTTAACAAAAAACTCTTTGATTTTTTAGTTGAAAAAATCGATATAAATCCTGGCGCCGCATTGGTTGATATGATGGGCTATACAATTATCTTGGATTTAGAAAATGGCGGATTACTTGATAGAATAAACCACATCTATCAAACTCATAAAAACAAAATTTCAGATGCTTATTTAAATCTAGCTTTATTGGCGGCAAACAAGGCAAAAAGAGACAAAAAAATTATAGAAACCCTTATTTTACTTGGCGCTAATGGTGAAATTCTTAATAATCAAAAAAATTATGGTTGGTCAAAATTATTAGAAAATTCTAAAACCCCATCAAAAGAAGCTTTGTCATGGGTTAATGAGAATTTTTTCAGCTATGCTGAAATGATGAATGATTATTTATTCGACTCAACTTATGGCTATT
>CALBSF010000280.1 GCA_937927795.1 uncultured Rickettsiales bacterium | reverse complement strand
ATATAAAAAGTTCGAATTTTGACCTGAAGGTAAAAAGCTAATATTTTCAGATTTAGAAACATTCTCAACAATACTTAACGCAGTTTCTAATTTTTTTAATTCTATAAGATTAATATTTCTTTTAGCTTTTAGTGATAAGCAAGTTAAGCCTTTGGTTTGTAAGATGAGTGTTGATAAGGAGAATTTAGGATATTTAATTGCTAGCTTGGATTTATTTTGTGGAATTTTATTTATTGATTTTAAAAATGATGAGGCGCTGATTCACGTTGTTAACAAGGGCTGTTTTGAGAAAATTGATTTATTTGTTTTGAAGAAAAATGTTAAAAATTTGGATGAGATGGGTTTCTAATGATGAAAAATACATGAACGTTTGAGCGGCATTACAAATGCTGCCTAGCAAAGAGTTAAAGCCAAGCTGCAAACCAGCTAAAATTCAAGTTTAAGTTTTCCGCAAGCTCAACCCAAACTGTCATCTCGAGCGTAAGCGAGAGATCTTTTGAGTTTTATCATAAAGAGATCTCTCGCTTACGCTTGAGATGACAGAGTTTGGGTTGGGATTAAAAATTATTCCATCACCAATTCGATAACGTCAATAATTTCGATAGCATCAATAATTTTTTGTAATTGATTTTTTTTGATATTTAAACAAGGCATCAAATATATGCAGCCGGAAAATGGTCTTAAAAAAACTCCTTTTTCAATAAATTTTTTTCTTAAATTTATCATTTCTTGCCATTGTAAATTAGTCTCTACAACTCCAATTAGCCCTAAAGCCCTAACATCTAAAACATTTTTATAATTACGAAATTTATTTAATTTTTTCTGTAAAAAAATCTCATCTTTTTTAATTTTTTCTTGATAATTTATTGTTTCAAATAAATCAAGAGATGCATTGGCAGCGCTTGCAGCTAGAGGATTTCCCATAAAAGTTGGGCCGTGCATTAATGCGTTTTCTAAATTATCAGATAAAAAATTTTGATAAATTTCTTTGCTTACTAAAGTTGCCGCCATGGTCATCATTCCGCCTGTTAAAGCTTTTCCCAAAATTAAAATATCTGGTTTTATTTTTGCATGATCAATCGCAAATTTTTCTCCAGTTCTATAAAAACCAGTAGCGCATTCATCGGCGATAAAAATAATTTGATGTTTTTTTGCGATTAAAAAAATTTCTCTTAATATTTCTTTTGAATGAAATTTCATGCCGCCAGCACACTGAACTAAAGGCTCAATAAAAATTCCTGCAATTTCATTTTTATTTTTGATAATAAAATCTTCAAATTTATTTAAATCATTTTGATTTTTTGGTAAATCTTGGCAGAAATTTTTTAGTAAAATTTGTGAAAATTTTTGATGCATTCCCCCGCTCAAATCAGCAAGAGACATTGCGCCACTAGTGTCGCCGTGATAAGAATTTTTAAAGGAAATAAATTTTGTTTTAGTTCTATCTTTTTTATTAATGTGAAATTGCCAAGCAATTTTCATTGCAACTTCAACTGCTGTAGAGCCTGAATCAGAGAAAAAAACATGATCCATTTCGCTAAATTTACATAGGCGATAGGCTAGTTTGTAAGTTTGTTCATTAGAAAATCCGGCAAGCATAATGTGCGATAAGGTTTTTGCCTGTTTACTAATTTCTTTGATGAGGTGAGGGTGGTTATAGCCGTGAGAAGCGCTCCACCAAGATGAAATTCCATCAAGTAAAACTCTTCCATCTTTTAAAAAAATTTCAGCGCCTTTTGCGCCCACAGCTTCAAGTTGGGGCAAGTGATTTTGCATCTGTGTATAAGGAAGCCAAATATGATTAGAGCCTTGATTTATATAATTCATGGATGTTTTGCCCAATAGCTTTCGGGAAAGCGTTGTTGTAATTCATTTTTTATTTTATTTGCCTCATCTTTTAAACCAAGCTTGCTGTAGATTTCATTTAGGCGAAATAAGCTTTCAGGAACTTGTTTACTTGAGCGATATCGCTCCATAACCTCAGTAAAATTATTAAAAGCGCCAACATAATTTGCTTGATTTAGGTTGTAACGACCAACCTCCATTTTATAGCCGGCAAGATGTTCATCAATAAAATCTAGTTTTTCCTTAGCATCGCCAGCGTAATTGCTTAAAGGAAAGCGCGCAATTAATTCGCGAAAGGTAAAAGATGCTTCTTGAGTGTGATTTTGTGCTCTTTTGATGTCTGGAATTTGTTCATAGTAAGATAATCCCCTCATATAAAGCATGTAAGGAACATATTCGCTATTTGGATTTAAATGTAAAAAATCATCAATAATTTGTAACATTTTTTCATTTTCATGATTTTTATATCTGGCATAAAGCGC
>CALBSF010000279.1 GCA_937927795.1 uncultured Rickettsiales bacterium | reverse complement strand
GTTATTAATTCATTATCCAGCATAAAATTAGCGATTGCTATAAATGGCTGATTATTTCTTCCAGCATATGCAATTCTTAGCTCAGTTCCATCGTCAAGCCTCACCCTGCCCGACCCTTGAATATGCATAAAAAATAAATCAACTTTATCATCAACATAAACTAATTCTAAATTTTTATTTTTCAGCGCACCATTTTCAATTTCAGCTCTGCTTAAGTAAGGTTCTGAGTCTAAATCTTTTGGACGAGCATAAATTGGATATTTATATTTTTCAGTTTTAACTCTGCTTCCTTTTAAAAATGCTTCATAATAACCAGTAAAAGTTCCCTGACTGTTGCCTAAGCGAGTTTCAACTAAAAATGGACGGAACCAATTTTCAAAAAAGTTTTTTGCTTGGCGATTACTCATAGTTTTTACAACTTGCGCAATATCACAAACATCACGAAAATCACCGGCATTTATATTGCCAATTTGCCCACCAACCAGGCGGCTTTGCGCCATTTTTGAAAATTTATTACAAGAATGTATAAATGATTGCAGTGCTTTTTTATGATCATCATTATCCCATCCAGAAATATCAGAAAAGTCAACTTGATCTAACTTAACATTGCCTTTGCCTTTAATCATAACCTTTGAAGTGAACAAACATCCCTGCAAAATAAGCAAAGACGATAGAAGAAAAACGGTTATAATTTTTTTACGCATTGAGTTAGATAAGTTAAACAAATTAAAAAAGGCGTTTCGTTTTTTATAAAAATAAAATACAATTAGCAAAACCTTTTTTAATTAATTTTTAAAATATCAAATTATGTCTCTTAAATGTGGAATTGTCGGACTACCAAATGTTGGAAAATCAACTTTATTTAATGCACTTACTCAAACCGCGGCAGCACAGGCTGCAAACTATCCTTTCTGCACAATTGAACCCAATGTTGGAAAGGTAAGTGTTCCTGATTTTCGCTTAAATGAATTAACAAAAGTTGCAGGATCTGCATTAATAATTCCAGCACAAATTGAATTTGTTGATATTGCTGGATTAGTTCGCGGAGCCAGCAAGGGAGAAGGTTTGGGCAATCAATTTCTTTCTCATATTCGTGAAGTTGATGCAATAATAAATGTTGTTCGCTGCTTTGAAGATGAGAATATTACTCACGTTGAAGGTGAAGTTGACCCACTTCGGGACATTGAATTAATCCAATTAGAATTAATTATTGCTGATTTAGAAAGTTTAGAAAAAAGAATTCCATCGATGGAAAAAAAAGCAAAAACTGAAAAAGAAATTGCTGCGCAAATTGAAATAGCAAAAAGAGTAATTGAAGTTTTAAAGCAAGGAAAACAAGCAAGATTAGTTGAAATAAAATCAGTGGATGAAGAAAAAATCTTAAAAAATTTACAATTAATTACTTCTAAACCACAACTTTTTGTTTGTAATTTAAAAGAACATGAATTGTCTGGAAACAAATATTCAAAGGCTGTAGAAGATTTTGCTAATGCAAATAATTATATGGTTTTAAAAATTTGTGCGCAAG
>CALBSF010000278.1 GCA_937927795.1 uncultured Rickettsiales bacterium | reverse complement strand
TTCAAATGATTTGTCATTAACTAGTTTTTCTAAGGTGAGGCAAGCAAAATCAGGCGTGCCCATAAAGATTATTTTCATTATTTTTTAAAGTTATTATAAATTTATTATGTCTAAATTTTTTAAAATCTCAAATCAAAAGCTGTTTTTTTTAGGGGTTTTAATTGCTTTATTGGTTGCAATTGCTGATTTATTTACCAAAAGATTAGTTTTTGCAATTTTGGAAGATTATCCAAATAATCAAATTAAGATTTTTGATTTTTTTAATTTAGTTAAGGTTTTAAACCATGGTGTAAGCTTTGGCATGTTTAATAGCCTTGAAAATAGTCAGATAATTTTTTCTTTTATTCAACTTACAATCGCCGTTGTTTTGCTTTTTTGGCTTTACAATAATCAAAAAATATATTTTACTTACGCCCTTGGTTTTATTATTGGTGGAGCTTTGGGCAATGCTTTTGATCGAATTTTAAACGGCGCAGTTGCTGATTTTTTAGACTTTCATATTGCTTCATATCATTGGCCAGCCTTTAATTTAGCTGACTCTTTCGTGTTTATTGGAGTTATTTTTTTATTATTTTGTGATTTTTTTAAAAAATGAAAAAAGCTGTTTTACTAATAATATTCTTTGCACTTTTTTCTTGTAAAAGCGCGCCAGAGAAGAATCCTCTAG
Organism: uncultured Rickettsiales bacterium; assembly: GCA_937927795.1. Taxonomy (GTDB): domain Bacteria; phylum Pseudomonadota; class Alphaproteobacteria; order Rickettsiales; family UBA1997; genus UBA2645. The sequence goes on along the minus strand of CALBSF010000278.1, from coordinate 1,954 downwards.
TAATTCCGCCAAATTTTAATGAATTGCCAGATTTAAATAATTTAGAAAAACCTTCAAAAAAGCAAGAAAGAGAAGATGTTGAAAAACTTAAAGAACTTCTTTTAAAAAGTGATTAATCAAATTTAAATATAAAATATGTTAATAAATAATGCCTTCGCGCAAGCCACAGAAGCTTCTGCTTCTAAGCCAAATGAACTAATTAGTTTTTTACCGCTAATTTTAATTTTTGCAGTTTTTTACTTTTTGATTATCAGACCTCAAAGCAAAAAAATCAAAGAACATCAAAATATGGTGAATAATCTTAAAGTTGGCGCAAAAGTAATGACCAATGGTGGTATTGTTGGTGTGGTTAAAGATGTGCTTACCAAAGATAATCAAATTGAAATTGAAATTGCTTCTGGAGTAACTATCAAAGTTGTTAAAAATTATGTTGCAGAACTTGTGGTGCCTAAAGACAATGAATCAATTATCAAAAGAAAATAAATATGCTGAATTTTTCTAAAACTAAAATATTTTTTATTATTACAGCTTGCATTTTATCGTTATTTTATGCGGCTCCATCGTTTTTTTTGCAAAATGAAAATTCTGATTTTGCAAAAAAAATTGCTGGAATTTTGCCAGATAAAAAAGTGAATCTAGGTCTTGATTTGCAAGGTGGGTCGCAATTAATGATGGAAGTTAATTTTGATTATTATTTAAATGAACAAATTAGTAATTTACAAAATGAAATAAAATCATCTTTTCGCGCAGAGCAAATTCAGTCTCTTCCTGCGATTAGTGGTGGTAAAATTATTTTCTCATTAAGTGAAGAAGAACAAAAAAAAGCGGCAAAAAAAATAGTTAGAAAATTAAGTAAAGCGGTAGAAATTGATGAAAATTCTAATCAATTTACAGTTTATTTTTCTGATTTTGAATTAGTTGAAATGAAGAAAAATTTAATTAAACAATCAATTGAAATTATTAGAAGAAGAATTGATGAAGATGGAACAAAAGAGCCAACCATTCAGGCTCAAGGTGAAAATAGAATTTTGCTGCAAGTTCCAGGTGTAAAAAACTCATCTGAATTAAAAACCATTCTTGGTAAAACTGCAAAAATGACATTTCATTTTGTTGATGATGAGCTTACAGCTGGTGGCATAAATCCAAATGTAGAAAGAATTGCTGATTCAACCGGCAGAATATATCCAATTAAAAAAGAAGTGATTCTAAGTGGTGATTTGTTAGTTGATGCCAATCCAACTTATCATGAAGGGTTGCCGGCGGTGTCTTTTCGTTTTAATGATTTAGGAGCAAAAAAATTCGCCCAAATTACCAAAGATAATATTGGTAAAATTTTTGCAATTGTTTTAGATGATAAAGTGGTTACGGCGCCGAGAATCAATACTTCTATCAATCAAGGTGCGGGCGTAATTTCAGGAAATTTTACCACTCAAGAAGCTAGTCAAGTTGCGTTATTACTTAGGGCAGGAGCTCTTCCAGCGCCACTTACGATTGTGGAAGAAAGAACGGTTGGTCCATCTCTTGGTCTTGATTCAATAAGAAGCGGAACAATGGCGGCGGTTGCCGGTCTTTTATTTGTTGCGATTTTTATGATAATTTTTTATGGGTTTTTTGGCTTTATTGCCGATGTGGCAATGTTTATTAATATCGCGATGATAATTTCAGTTTTATCTTTACTTGGCGCAACTCTAACTTTACCGGGAATAGCGGGAATTGTGCTTACAATGGGCATGTCAGTTGATGCCAATGTTTTGATTTTTGAAAGAATTAAAGAAGAATTGCGCGATAAAAAATCGGTTTTTTCTTCAGTAGAGCAGGGCTTCGATCAAGCATTTAGAACGATTACCGATTCAAATGTTACAACTTTAATTGTAGCATTTTTCTTATATCTTTTTGGTAATGGATCAGTAAAAGGTTTTGCAGTTACTCTTTCAATTGGAATATTGTCCTCAAT
>CALBSF010000277.1 GCA_937927795.1 uncultured Rickettsiales bacterium | reverse complement strand
AGGAAGTGGCTCAATAATTAAAATGGTCAATTATTTAGTTGAAATGGTATAAGATTCTGCTCAAGTCTTTTTATTAAGTCAATTTGCTATTGCCAGCTAAGGATTAGCTGTTATAATCCAGCCACTATTTGCCTTATCTTGGTCATTAATCTATTCAAGCATTTTTCAAAATAAATGAGATATAGTACAAATTTAAACATAATAATTAAAGCAATCGAGAAGGCTACAGCCAGAATGTCTCGTGATTATATCGAACTAGAAAATTTGCAAAGCAATGTTTTTTCAGCTAATAAATTTGTAAACTCTTGTTATCAAAGAGCTAAAGAGGTTTTATTTGATGATTTATCAAAGATTCGTCCTGATTATAATATATTTTTTTCAGATGGACAAAAAATTATTCGCGATGAGAAAGCTGAATATTCTTATGTGATTTTTCCAATTGACGGCTTAGAAAACTTATCTAGAGCAAACCCTGATTTTACTGTTGCGGTGGCACTTCAACATTTAAATGAAAGTGGACAAACTGAGTCAATTTCTTTAGCGGTTAGCAAAATTTTTGGCGGTGAAATATATTACTGCGAAAAAGGTTTTGGAGCCTACTTAAATAATCGCAGAATAAGAGTTTCCAAAAGATCAATGAGTGATTCTCCACTTATTGAAACTAAAAAACCAAGCGCTTTAAATGATAAATTCTTGCCTCGTCATTACGGCTGCAACACTTTAGCGCTTTCCTACCTAGCTTCTTGCCGCTTAGATGGCGCTATTTTTGAAAGTAACGCACTATTAAAACCATTTTTATTATTGGTAAAAGAAGCTGGCGGAAAGGTCGAAGAGTCGTCTGACTTATTTGTGGCAAGTAATGGAATAATTGATTTGAAAATATAGATGCAATTTATCGATGAAGCAAAAATACATTTAAAATCTGGCGATGGCGGTAATGGTGCCGTTAGTTTTCGTCGTGAAAAATTTATTCCTCGCGGCGGCCCCGATGGCGGCGACGGCGGCAATGGTGGTAATGTAATTTTTAGATGTATAAAAAATTTAAACACTCTAGTTGATTATCGTTTTACCCAACATTTTAAAGCTCAAAATGGTCAAAGAGGTCATGGTCAAAATAGAACAGGATTATCAGGGCAAGACCTAGTTTTAAACGTTCCGCAAGGCACACAAATTTTTTTAGAAGATAATAGTTTAATTGCTGATTTACAAGAAGAAGGTCAAGAAGTTGTTGTGGCGCGAGGCGGGAAGGGTGGTCTTGGCAATACTAATTTTAAAAGCTCCATTAACCAAGCTCCAGAATATGCAATTCCAGGTGAAGTTGGTGAAGAATTTTGGGTGCAATTAAAATTAAAATTATTTTCTGATGCTGGTTTATTGGGCTTACCAAATGCTGGAAAATCAACATTTCTTGCGGCCACAACTAGAGCAAAACCAAAAATAGCAGATTATCCATTTACTACTTTAAAACCCCAGCTTGGCGTGGTTTATGTTGATAATCACGAATTTGTTTTAGCTGACATTCCTGGACTAATCAGAGGCGCAAGTCAGGGCAAGGGTCTTGGCGATCGTTTTTTAAAACATGTTGAAAGATGCGGTGTTTTGCTTCATTTAATTGATGGCTTGGCAGAAAATATTACTGAAAATTATCAAATTATTAGAACTGAACTTGAGTCTTATAGTAAAGATTTAGCTCAAAAGCCAGAAATTATTGCAATCAATAAAATAGATGCTTTATCAAAAGAAGAGTTAAAAGAAAAAGTTAAAGAATTAAAAGCTTATTTAAAAAAACATGGCTTTAATAATTCAAAAATTTTCACAATTTCCGCTGCAACTAGCGAAGGTGTTGTTGATGTGTTAAGACAAGTTTATCATATAATTGAAGAATATACCAAAAAGACGAAGTAAAAAGCGCCTATAGACAGTCTATTTGGTATATTCTGCTAAAACATCAACTTAAGCTTTCTTAACCTTTAAAAACCCCAGCACTAAATGGTTTTGGCTTTTCTCTTAAGTCAGTAATTGAGGATTCTGGTATTTTTGATTTTTCTAGCTTTTTTTCTTTTAAATATTCAATCATCTCTTCATCATTAATTCTCTTTAAAAGCTCAGATAGCGGTAATTCTTCTATTTCTTCATACAAACCTCCCTCATTTTTTGTCTTTAAAGTAATTTTGTCTTCTAGATTTGCTCCAGCTTCAAGCAAAATATCGGCCATCTCAAAATTTTTACTTAGAATTGCGGTTGCAAATACTGATAAGCCATCAGAGGTTCTTTTTTTATTTACATCGGCGCCTTTTTTTATTGAATATTTTAGTAAATCTGGGGCCCAAGGATATTTTTCTACATTTAATTGGCTAATATTGTGTAAAATAGTCGTCCCCTCCTCTTTTGATGGGGCTTTAGCTTCGCAATTAATATCAACTCCTCTTGCTAATAATATATCTAATAATTCAAAACAAAAAGGCGTTCTTGGGATGTAAATAAGTGCGGGAAGTCCGTTAGAGTCAATTTCAGCAATGTTTGGAATTGTTTTGGCTAAGGTTGTTAAGGTGTATCGGCTATGAGTTTTTTTTGTCATTAAAGCCATTGATAATAAATTATGATTTGCATCACTAATAAAATCGGTCTTTGCTCCAAACTTCAAAAGGTTTTCCACCACATCTTTTGCTTTGTCGTCATTAGATAATTCTTCTGTATTAGCTAATAACAAAGCGGCATATAGAGGCGGAAATCCCAATTCAGGATCAATACAGTTAAAATCAACATTTGCCATTCCCAATATTTCAAGGACATTGATATTTCTGTCTGTAACAGCTGAGGTTACTGCATCACTATTATGGATTATTTTATATGATTCATTTAGAGCTTTTATAAGTAATAGAGTTTCCTTTCTTAAAATCTCATCTTCTGGATTAATTGAATTTAAAAATCTTAAAAAATGATTACAAAAATCATCGAAAGTTTTTGATTCTGGGTATTTGTATTGATTAGCCAGGGCCATTAAAAGCATTTTAGATCTTGTTGTAGAGCTAATTTCTCTTAAAAATATATATCCTTCTTTTTCTGAGCTTTGAGCTATAAATCTGATAGCAACCAAAGGATCTTTTTTTTCTCCATAAATTAAGTCATATAAAATACTTAAATTAGAACTACTCACTGTTTTTATTTTTTCTTGAATTGCGTTATTTTCAATTCGAGAAAAACTATTTAGCGCCTGAGTTATTGCCGCATGATCATTGGTTAGTAAGCCATCGGTGATTTTTCTTAGCAAAATTTCTTTTGCCATTCTAAAATATTGTTGTGCTGGATCTTCTATGTCAAAAGAATCGCCATTAGAGGCGCTAAGAGAAAAATGCCTTGGATGTTCTTGTTGTAAAAAACCAACTGACTTGAAAGCGCCCAGTTTGTCTGATGTTGCTGTAGATGTCTTTGCAACAAAAGGGGTCGTTGTTTTTGGCGCAAAAGTTCCCAATGCTGCACCTGTAGTTGCTTTTGGTATGAAAGTTGATCTGGCCGCTCTCAATGCTTCTAATGCCGCCGCTCTTCCTCTTAACATAAATTAAAATCACAAAAAATTAAAACGATAATTTTTGCGACAATAAAAATTAATTTTTATTAATCAAGGATGTTTTTGCAACGATATCAAATCTTTATTTTCAAATCGGGCGCCAATTTTTTGAATTATTTTAGAAGCTAAGATATTTCCAAAATGAGCTGATTTTTCTAGGCTAAGATTATTGACTAGCCCATGTAAAAAGCCTGCTGCAAAGGCGTCTCCAGCTCCAGTTGTGTCAATTAATTTAATTATTTTTTCAGCATTTAAAGCAAGGTGATTTTTATTGTTAAATATCACGCAGCCTTTTTCACTTCTGGTTATGGCGGCAATTAATTTCTCATTTTTAGAAAAAAAATCATTTAAGTTTGTAAGTGAAAAATCTTGTTTAAGCAAAGTTGTAATTTCAGCTTCATTAGCAAATAAAATATCTAAATCATTTTCTATTAATTGTAAAAAATCTTCATGATGACGACTTACGCAAAAAGCATCTGAAAGGCTAAAAGCAATTTTAACATTATTAATTTTTGCTAATTTTATTGCTTTTTTTAAGGCTAAAATTGTGGATGGCTGATCCCATAAATATCCTTCTAAATAAAGAATTGAGGCATTTTTAAAATTTTCTTCATTAATATCATTTTCTAAAATTTTAGAGGCGCAGCCAAGAAAAGTGCACATGGTTCTTTGTGCGTCAGGGGTTATCAAAACAAAAGATTGAGCAGAAATATCGCTAGAATAATTCTTGCTTACAAATTTTGTTGACGTTTTTTCAATTTCTTCAATATATTTTTTACCAAAATTATCATTTGCAACTTTGCCAATAAAATCACAATTATTGTTTAATTGCGCAAGAGCGGCTATAGTATTGCCAACAGATCCTCCACAAGTAATTTGTTTTGGTATAAGTCGCGATAATTTTTCAGCCATTTTTTCATCAATTAAAGACATTGAGCCTTTAAATAAATCATGTGTTTTTAAAAAATCATCATCAACTGTGCAAAGCAAATCAACGATGGCATTACCAATTCCAATTATTTTTTTAGACATTTTTTATCCCCAATAAAAATTCTTCAATTTTAATAATATTTTTCCCAGGCCTTTGAATTAAGAGTGGTTTGATTATGCCTTTTTTGCATTGAATATGGAATTGATTACTTATTTCTCCGACTTTTCCTGTAACTAAATTTTCATCAATAATTTGACTAGAAAAAATTTTTATTTTTTCATTTTTATATTCAAAATAGGCTGCAATAGAGCCATTTAAAGCTCTAATTTTTCTTTCAATAATTATCGCATCATCATTAAAATCAATAAAACATTCTGATTTTTCTATTTTTTTAGCGTAACTTGCCTTGCTGTGATCTTGTTTTTGCAGCGTAAAATTATTATTTTTAATTTTATTTAAAGCGCTAATTAATAAATCAGCGCCTTTATTT
>CALBSF010000276.1 GCA_937927795.1 uncultured Rickettsiales bacterium | reverse complement strand
ACATCATTAGCATTTTTATCATTTTTAATTTTATCAATTAAAGTTTTAGCGTCTTGCAAGAAAGACGAAATCAATTCATTTTTTTCTTTTGAATCAAAATAAGATAATTTGTCTAAATTTATAAAGGAAAATTTTGAGAAATCTTCAATTGTCTCAACATGCCTTGCCACAACTCTTTCTTTTAGTTTTGATAGCTCTTGAATATTAAGATTTGATAATAAATAAAACTCTTCTTCTCTGATTGAAATTAATAAATTAAGCATTTTTAAAATATTAGCGTAATCTCCGCCCTTAGTTAGATAATCGTTAAAACCACTAATTAAAAGATTGTAAATAAAGTTTTCTTCAAAATCTCCAGTAATTGCAACCACTGGAATATGTCTCATTTCTTCCTCACCAATATCAAATTCAAATTTTCTAATATTTTTTACCAATTCAACTCCATCCATAACCGGCATATTGATATCGCTTAAAATCAAATCATATTTGGCATAATTACTTACAACCAAATCTAGAGCCTCTTTTCCATTAGAAGCTTCAAAAACATTGATGCCATATTTTGTAAGAAATTTGGTTGTAATTTTTCTATTCACCAATTCATCATCAACCAAAAGAATCGTTTTACCTTTTAAATTTTCAATTGCCTTTTCTTCAGTTTCTTTTCCATAATAATCAATCAGCAGCCATTTTGCGATACTTCTCAAGAAAAATTCATTGCCCATTGGCTTTGCAAGATAAGAAGTCATGCCCGAACTAACCGCATCTTTCTTAGCGTTAATTGATTTTCTTGAGGTATAAGCAACAATTGGAACCTTCATATTAAAGCGCCTAATGTCTTCAGTGGTTTTATAGCCATCAATTTCTGGCATTTGAATATCCATCAAAATCAGATCATAATCATTTTCCTGCACCAATTTTGATGCTTGCCTACTATCTTCCAAAGTATCAAAAGTTACATTTTTAATATTATTTTCTACCAATTTTTTTGACACCATCAAATTCACCTTTTGATCATCTATCATCAATATTTTTTTGCTAATTTGATTTGTGGATTTTTCTGATTTATTTTTTGACTTTTCTTCAATTGATTTTTTAGCCTTTTCTAAATCTTCATTATTTAATTTAGGAAGATAAATAATAAATTTAGTATATTTACCAAGCTCAGATTCGCATTTTATATCTCCACCAAAAGCTTTTATAGTTCTCTTACAAAACGCCAAACCAAGCCCAGTTCCATCTTTTTTTCCTGAAGTTACGAAATCTCCAAAAAGATTTTTTAACACTTCTGGCTTAATCCCCGGCCCAGTATCATGAACATAAATTGCATTATATTTTTCATCATCTTGCCTGCCAACACTAACCACAGAATCTGGATTCATCTGCAAATAATAAAGTGCATTTTTAAATAAATTAAAAAGAATATAAATAAATAAAGTTTCATCACCTTTAAAAATAAATTTATCACTTTCAGTAAAATTATTTATAATTTTTGATTTCTCACCTTCATCTTTATAACCATATTCTTTAACTGATCTACTAACAGTTTCGTAAGCGTCCAAATAAGTAAAATTTTCTACATTAGGCTCCTCTCCCTTTAATTCGTTCAAAGTAATATTAATAATTTCATTAGCTCTTTTAATTGAATTAAGAGAAATTTCATAATTCTCCGAAATCGCCTCAAGCTCTTCTTTCTTCAAACTAATTTCCGCAGCACTACCAATTTTTTTTATCGTAGAATCAAGAAAAGAACTACTATTAGAAATAGCCAACCGAATCGCCCCCAGAGGATTACGCATTTCATGAGCGATGGAGCCAGCAAGAGATTTCAGCATTTTGGCTTTTTCTTCGCTAATAACTTTCTCTTGTTCTATAGATTTATTGTGAAGCCTTATTCTCTCTAAAGAAATACCAATTTGAATTGATAAATTATCAAGCAAATTTAGATCATCGTAACTAAAATAGTGCTTTTTGCCTCTGCCACTTATCAGCATAAAGCCAGTTAACTCGCTACCCGAGATAAATGGGACCAAGCATGAACTTTTTGTTTTATTAAAAATTTTTCTTAAATCATCCGCAGATTCTCCATAAGCAATTGGAAGCTTGATACTCGTAATGATTTTCTCTAACTCAATTAATAAATCCACATCAACAACATCACCATATACATTTTGAAGCAACAATTTAGAGCCACCTTTATCTAAAAGCCAATTGCTCTCTATATAAATTGAATTAATTTTAAGTTTAATATGACTATTGAAAATTGAATTCAACATTTTGGTTAAATTTTCAACCAAGATCATATTTGAAAGTCCTTTATTTAATTTAACCAGAACTTCTTCATATTTATAGGGTTTTTTATTTA
>CALBSF010000275.1 GCA_937927795.1 uncultured Rickettsiales bacterium | reverse complement strand
TCTAAACAAAGTTCGCGAAGTTTTTTAAAGGCTTTTTTAAATGGATCAACAGATGTAATTTGTGAGCCAATATGCATAGAAATGCCATATATTTCAAGCCCTGAAAGCTTAGATGCGGCGGCATAAATTTCTTTAGCATCAGTAATATCTACGCCAAATTTATCACCTTTTCTGCCGGTAGAAATTTTATCATGAGTTTTTGCATCAACATCTGGATTTACTCTTAAAGAAAATTTTGCTTTTTTTCCTAGCTCAAGCGCAACTTGATTAAGTAAAAACATTTCATTTTTAGATTCAACTGAAAATTCATCAACTCCATTTTCTAAAGCATATTTAATTTCTTCGTAAGTTTTTCCAACTCCAGCAAAAACAATTTTTTTTGGATCAACTTTTGCTTCAAGGCCGCGAAAAATTTCACCAGCTGAAACCGCGTCAATTCCGGCGCCAAGGTCGCTTAAAATTTTTACTAAATGAATGTTGAAATTAGCTTTGATGGCGTAACAAATTTTATAATTAGTAATTTTATTTTCATTAAAAGCATCAACAAAATTTTGGAAATTTTCAACCAAAGTTTTTTTGGAATAGCAATAAAATGGCGTGCCTACGGCTTTTGCTATTTCACTTACTGCAACATTTTCGATAAAAATTTCATTTTGATTTTTGTTATTTTTGTAAGTTAAATATTTCATAAAGTTTGTTTTATTATCATCATTAATCAGTGGCTCCAGGGCAGCCGCTGGCAAGGGTTTTGTGAGTAAGTATCCATGAATTTGCATTGCAGCCGCTACTACCCTTCTGCCTTACAAACAAATTATCTCCGGCAACTGAAGTGCTTTGACCTCCATAGTATTCTCCAACCTGAGTGGCTCCATTTGGACTATTATATATAAATTGATATCTTCCCATTGGTGTTGAACAAGAGCAACTGGTATTAGGTGACTTCTCCCAATATGAAAAATCGCCGCAGGCAAGTGAAGTACAAGCGCCAACCCCATAAACCGATTCACAAGCCTTCTTCGCATATTGCGAGTTTGTAGTCAATCCCGTAGCATCAAAAGTCCCTCCCGCGCCATTACTAATAGTGCCACATCCTGAAACGCAACTATTCGCCGAAACATTAGGTGCCCCAGTAGTAGTACAAGTATAACTAACCGTCCCACTATACCCAGAAGCATTACAAGACTGAGTTAAGGTAGAAGTTGTATAATTAACAACAGTTCCATTACTAACCCCCGCAGTTCCACTAAAAGTACATTGTATAGCAGCGCAACTAGACCCAGAAAGAGTAAAACCCGAAGCACAAGAACAGCTTCCTAAAGGAGTCAAAGTTCCCCCAGAGCAAGTATAAGATATAGACCCAGTAAAGTTAGACTGACCACAAGATAATGTCGAACTTCCCGCAGGAACCGTAGTATTAACAACGCCCGTTATACCGCTAACCGAGCAATTAGCATGACATGTTCCCCCAACTAAAGTATAACCTGAAGTGCAAGAACAGCTTCCCGAAGTTGATATTCCTGAGCCTGAGCAAGCATAAGAAACTGATCCAGTATAGCCAGCAACAGAGCAAGATAAACTACCTGACCCCAAAGCCACAGAAGAAGTAGAAACACCAGCAACAGATACGTTGCAAGAAGTGCATCCCTGATAAGATACTGATCCACTGCATGAGGTATTAGGATAACTATTAATACTCCATTTTTTAGATAAATAACTTTCTATTGATTGCCTTTCTTCATTCTTTAAGGCTCTATCAAACATTATAACTTCACCTATTTCTCCTTGATAACCATTACCTATTTTTAAAGTAGAGATATTAGTAAGATTACTAGTATTACTTGATTGTCCAGCTAACACTCCATCAATATAAGTTTTTTTCCCTACCGACGAATCATGAGTAAAGGTAAATATTCGAGGCTCATTTTTATCTCCTACATAACTTGGCGTAGATGAAGTATAAGAATTTGCTCCAGATTGCGAATGCATCACAGTAGAGTTGGCACTATAACCTAAAATTAACTGTTGGTTTTGAGTTGAAACTAAATTATCTCCAATGAAATAATTATCAGATTTACCGCTTAGTCTTTTATCTATAACAAATATAGTGTAATTACTATTGTTTAAAAAGGATCCATCAACATTTAAATAATCATCAGCGCCATCAAACTTAATGGTATAGATATTATTTATAGCATTAGAATAAGTAGGTTGTAAAGAAGATGTTGCTTGAGTAGCGTTATTAGTGGTTATCTTAGATTTACTTTTATTATACCAAGTGCTAATTCCAGCACCTGAAACAGTTTGATTAGAAAGAAAACTAGCATCATCAGAAGATTCAATCCAAACATTTAATCCAGTTATAGAATTAACCGGAGCAGAGTTAGTTAAGGTAACTGCAGTGGAGATTCTTGCCTTGGTGATTACTATGCTTGTTGCAACTATTCCGCCAATTAGAAGACCGATTATTAATACGGCGATTGATAGTTCGAATAAGGAGAAGGCGGATTTGCGCATTTTTAAAGCATGAAATTTTTAAGCGATTAATTAAAAATATTTTATTAAAATAATCAATTATTCTTCGTAACTTGAATACATATAAGAAGTAACTGAATCAAATTCAGACGCGCAAGAATCAACTCTTTTGTAAGATGGATGAAGGTTTAAATTATTTCTAATTTCACGAACTTCTTTTTCGCTAAGACCACTTAATTTTGAAAGTCTTTTATCAGAAAATCCCATTCTTTTTAAGTTGAAGAAATTTTTATAATCTTTTGGCAAACCTTCTTTTCTAACTTTTTCTTCAATAATAATTACATTTCTAATTTGCTCTAAAAACCACGGATCATAATGAGTTATTTGATTAATTTCTTCATTTGAAATTCCCTCACGCATTGCTTGTGCAATCAATAATAATCTGTTTGGAGCGGAAATTTTTAATTTTTCTCTGATGATTTTTGCTCTTTGTTCGTCATCTTGACAAGGAATAATGATTTCATCTAATCCACTTAAATTTCCTTCCAAAGAACGAAGTGCTTTTTGAAAACTTTCAATGAATGAGCGGCCAATTCCCATAACTTCACCAACTGATTTCATTGAGCTGGAAAGTATATTGTCGCTGCCTTTAAATTTTTCAAAAGTGAATTTTGGAATTTTGCAAATTACATAATCAATAGTTGGCTCAAACGAAGCGGGAGTTGCTCCACCAGTTATATCATTTTTAATTTCATCCAAAGTAAATCCAACCGCTAATTTTGCTGCAACTTTGGCAATTGGAAATCCAGTTGCTTTTGAGGCGAGGGCGGAAGATCTAGAAACTCTAGGGTTCATTTCAATTACTACTAATCTTCCATCTTTTGGATTTACTGCAAATTGCACATTTGATCCACCAGTTTCAACTCCAATTTCGCGCAAAACCGCAATTGAAGCGTTACGCATTTTTTGATATTCTTTGTCAGTCAAGGTTAGGGCGGGGGCTACGGTAATTGAATCGCCGGTATGAACACCCATCGGGTCAACATTTTCAATAGAGCAAATGATAATTGTATTGTCATTTTTGTCTCTAACAACTTCCATTTCAAATTCTTTCCAACCAATGATTGACTCATCAATTAGCAATTCATGAGTTGGAGAAATCGTTAAACCATATTCAGCAATTTGTTTAAATTCTTCTTCGCTATAAGCAACCCCGCCACCAGCGCCGCCCATGGTAAATGATGGTCTGATAATTGCAGGAAGCCCAACTTTTTTTAAAGCCTCCATCGCTTCTTCCATGCTGCGAACAATAGAATTTTTTGGAGTTTCAAGACCAATTTTTTTCATCGCTTCACCAAAAAGACGACGATCTTCAGCTTTGTGAATTGCTTCAATTGAAGCGCCAATTAGCTCAACGCCATATTTTGCCAAAATTCCTTTTTTCGCTAAATCAATTGCACAATTTAAAGCGGTTTGACCGCCAACTGTTGGTAATATTGCATCGGGCTTTTCTTTTTTAATAATTTCTTCAACAATTTCAGCGTTAATTGGTTCAATATAAGTTCGATCAGCCAAATTGGGATCGGTCATTATAGTTGCAGGATTTGAATTAATTAAAATTACTTTATAGCCTTCTTCTTTCAATGCTTTGCAGGCCTGCGTTCCCGAATAATCAAATTCACAAGCTTGACCAATTACAATCGGGCCAGCACCAATTATCAAAATTGATTTAAGATCAGTTCTTTTAGGCATTTTGTTTTAAAAAAAATAAAGTAAAATATTCTAAATGGAGTTTAAGTAATCATAATTAAAGTTGCCAGAAAAGTCAATTAAGCAAGAGCATGAATCAGGAAAGTAAAAATAAAAAAGTTAATATTAATCGCAAAAGAACCTTAACACGCTTGGTTGCGGTGCAAATTTTATATCAATATCATTTTTTTGAAGGAAAAAAGGCTTTGTCGCAGATAAATAGCGATGTTGTTGATAATTATGTTTTAAGTGAAGAAGAAGATCTTTCGTCTTATAAAAATAAAATAGATCAAGATTTTTTAAATGATTTAATCGCAGGAAGCATTGCAGCTGAAGGCTTAGA
>CALBSF010000274.1 GCA_937927795.1 uncultured Rickettsiales bacterium | reverse complement strand
GTTAATGAAGTTATTGCATCAGTTGCTAATGAGAAAGTTAATGGAGCAAAAGGCGGAAAATCACCAGTTCATCCTAATGATCATGTAAATTTAGGACAAAGTTCAAATGACACTTTCCCTACAGCGATGCATGTTGCAACTGTTTTACTTGTTTATGAAAAATTACTTCCAACTTTAGTAAAATTTGCCAATGAACTTGGAAAAAAAGAACAAGAATTTTTAAATATTGTAAAAATTGGCAGAACTCATACACAAGATGCAACGCCTGTAACTTTGGGGCAGGAATTTTCGGCTTATAAAGTGCAAATTCAAACTGCTGCAGTTTTTGTTTCGCAAGCAATTTCTTATGTTTGTCATTTGGCTCAGGGCGGCACTGCAGTTGGAACTGGACTAAATTGTCATCCGCAATTTGCTATAAAATTTGCTGAAAAAATAACTGAAGTTTCGGGTTTTACAAAAATTTATAATGAATTGTTAAATTTACAATTGGGTCGCACAACTTTATCTGATGGGGCTTGGAGCGTTAAAGATTCTAATTTATTCAAACTGGGTTTAAATTACGCTGATAGTTTTTATACAAATAAAAATAAGTTTTTTGCTTTATCTTGTAATGATGAATTAGTAAATCTTTCTGGTTCGCTAAATTCTCTTGCAACTTCAATTATGAAAATTGCTAACGATATTCGTTTCTTAGCCTCAGGACCTCGCTCTGGGCTTGGTGAAATAAGTTTGCCAGAAAATGAGCCAGGATCTTCAATCATGCCAGGAAAAGTTAATCCAACGCAGTGTGAAGCTTTAACTATGATCGCTTGTCAAGTAATGGGAAATCATGTGGCGGTTACTGTTGGTGGCTCAAATGGACATTTTGAGCTTAATGTTTTTAGACCAATGATTATCAGAAATATTATCGAATCAGTTAATTTATTATCTGATGGAATCAATAGTTTCATAGATCAGTGCTTGGTTGGAATTGAAGCAAATCAAGAAAGAATCACGCAATTATTAGAGCAATCTTTAATGTTGGTAACAGCTTTAAATCCATATATCGGCTATGATAATGCTGCAAAAATAGCTAAAAAAGCTCACAAAGAAGGAGCAACTTTAAAGCAAGCCGCCATTGCTTCAGGCTTAGTTACTTCAGAGCAATTTGATGAATGGGTTGACCCTAAAAAAATGATCGGCTAAAAATCAAAAGGGGTCAGACCCCTTTTGATGGTTGTTTTGGGTAAAATTTACTAATATAACCGATAACATATGAATGAAAATTTTGATATTGTAATTATTGGTGGATCATATGCTGGAATGACCTCAGCTCTTGCTTTGGCAGATGTTAGTGATGAGTTAAGAATTGCGATAATTGAAAAACAAGATATTGTAAATCATGATAAAAAGCCAGATGGCAGGGCTTATGCAATTTCAGCGGCTTCTTTGGAATTATTTAAAGAAATTGGAATTTTTGATGAAGTTAGTAAAAATGCTGGTGAAATTTCTGATATAAAAATAACTGACCATAAATCGCCATTTGAGCTTGATTTTATTGGGCTAGAAGTTGATGAAGCAAATGGTCATTTTGGACAAATTATTGAAAGTTATTTTATTCATAATGCACTTAGAAATCAGATTCTAAAAAGAAAAAACATTACACTTTTTTGCCCAAATTATTATCAGACAATTGATTTTTTGCATGAAGGTGAGGGTTGTTCAGATTTATGCAAAATAAAATTAAATGATGGAAAAATTTTATCTTCAAAATTAATATTAGCCTGCGATGGGCGCTTTTCTAAGCTTCGTGAAACTTATCAAATTCCAACCACAGTTAAAAATTATAATCAAATTGCAATTGTTTTTAATAGTTCTCATCAGAAATCTCACGAAAATATCGCTCATGAAAAATT
Source organism: uncultured Rickettsiales bacterium (assembly GCA_937927795.1). Lineage (GTDB taxonomy): Bacteria > Pseudomonadota > Alphaproteobacteria > Rickettsiales > UBA1997 > UBA2645. The sequence goes on along the minus strand of CALBSF010000274.1, from coordinate 3,647 downwards.
TTTACCTGGCGGACCTTTAGCGATTTTGCCCTTTAAAAATCAGCATCAATCATCAATTGTATGGATTTTACCAAATGAAAAAGCTCAGGCGGTTTTAGATTTAGATGAAGAAAATTTTTTACAGCAATTAAATAAAAAAATGGAAAATGTTTTGGGGGATATTTCAATAATTTCTCAAAAATTTTCTTATCCATTAATTTTAGTTGAGGCGAAAGATTTTTATCATAAAAAAATGTTATTTATTGGAGATGCCGCAGCAGGAGTTCACCCAATAGCGGGGCAGGGCTTTAATTTAGCAATTTGCGGCATTAAAATTCTTCGTAATTTAATAAAAAATAATTTATTTTCTGGTCTTGATATCGCTTCAAATAACCTTATAAATTCTTACGACAAACAAGCTAAAATTGCGGCAAGAAAAATGTTGGTTGCAACTGATATTTTAAACTCTCTTTTTGAAACTAAAAATTTACCAATTAAAATTGCCCGCGATATTGGTCTTGGCTTGGTTAATAAAATAAGGCCGTTAAAAAAGTTTTTTATTAAATCTGCGGGCGGGTTTTAAAGTTAATTATTTTCTATCATGTTAATCTATCGCATAATTTCAATCATACTTTATCCCTTTTTAGAGCTTTATTTACTCTATCGTGTTTATAAAAAGAAAGAAGATAAACATCGACTGCAAGAAAGGCTGGGAAAAGCTTCTATATCAAGGCCGCAAGGGCAATTGATTTGGATTCACGCCGTTAGTGTTGGTGAGGCAAACTCAGCGATGATTTTGGTTGAAGAATTATTAAAATCTTTTCCAAAAATTTCGATTTTATTTACTACCACAACTCTTACATCTGCATCAATAATCAACGAAAAATTACCAAAATTTGAGGGCAGAGTTATTCATCAATTTTTGCCCGTAGACTCATATTTTTGCGTGCAAGATTTTATTGGTTCTTGGAAAATGAATTTGGCAATTTTTGTTGAATCAGAAATTTGGCCAAATTTAATTTATGAAGCTAATAGGCTTAAAATTCCAACTTTTTTAGTTAACGCTAGAATATCAGAAAAGTCTTTTAAGCGCTGGAATTTAGCTCGAAAATTAGGACTTAATGTTTTTGATTATTTTGACGCAATTTTTGTGCAAATGAATGAAGATCAAGAGCGTTTTTCAAAACTTACCAATGGGGAAATTTTATTTTACGGTAATTTAAAATCTAAAGCTAATAATTTGGCGGTTGATAATGAAAAATTACAAAAATTAAAATCGCAAATTGGCGATAGAAAAATTTGGCTTGCAGCTAGCACGCATAGCGGCGAAGAGTTGATAATTATAGAAGCTCATAAAAAATTAAAAATTGAATTTCCTAATTTACTTACAATTATCGCGCCAAGACATCCTAATCGCGGCGAAGAAATAAAATTATTATTTGATGATATAAAATTTGCGCAAAGAAGTAAGTTGCAAGACATAGATAATTCTATAGAAATTTATCTTGCGGATAGTTTAGGCGAGCTTGGTATATTTTATTCTTTAGTTGATTTTGCCTTTATCGGTGGCTCTTTGGTTGATGTTGGCGGGCATAATCCATTTGAAGCAATTGGGCTTGGCTGCACAATTATTTCGGGTAGAAAAGTTACTAATTTTAAAGAAATTTATTCAAAATTATTAAAAGAAAAAGGCTGTATAATGATTGAAAATCAAGAGCAATTAGTGGTTGCGGCAAGAAGATTTTTATCTTGCTCTCAAACCAGAGATTTAATTAATAATGCGGCAAAAAAAGTTGTAGAAAATTCTAGTGATGTTGTAAAAAATATTATTGATAGAGTGGGTGTTGGTCTTTAATGGACTGCCTGCGCTTTAAGCTCGCAATGACGAAGTTTTTTTATGTATCTTAATATTCGTCATTGCGAGCGAAGCGAAGCAATCCATTTTCACTTACGGTTTAATATAGCCGCAAATCTTGATTCCATAGCCTTCAAGGCCAATAACTGATTTTTCAGAATTAGTTAATAGCGTCATATTTTTAATTCCCAAATCCAACAAAATTTGAGCGCCAATTCCATAATTTTTTAAAGTTTTTTCTTTATTTTTATTAAATAGATGTTCGATTGATTCATCTGGTTGGCGAATTAACACGAGGGCTCCTTCGTTAGCATCAGAAATCTTTTTTAAAGATTTTAATAACAGACCGCTCGCTGGATTATTATCATCATTAAGACAGTCGCTTAAAATATTTAAGTGATGCATTCTAACTAAAGCTGCTTTGTTTCCATCAAATTTTCCTTTAGTTAGAGCGATATGCTCAACATTATCAATTTTATTTTTATATATAGTTAAATCAAATTCTCCAGCCAAAGAATGAGTAAATTTTTCTTTTCTGACAACTTCAATTAATTTTTCATTTTGGCGACGATATTCAATTAAATCAGCTATTGTGGCGATTTTTAAATCATGCTGCGCGGCAAACTCAATTAAATTTGGAAGTCTTGCCATTGAGCCGTCATCATTCATAATTTCGCAAATCACGCCAGACGGATCAAAGCCAGCAAGCTTTGCGATATCTACCGCCGCTTCGGTGTGTCCAGCTCTAACTAGAACGCCGCCATTTTGAGCTTGCAGTGGAAATATATGTCCAGGGCTTACCAAATCATTTTTTGTTTTATTTGGATTTATTGCATCTGATATGGTTTTCGCGCGATCAAAAGCTGAAATTCCAGTTGAAATTCCTTCTCTGGCTTCAATTGAAACGGTAAATGCGGTTTTATTTCGTGATTCGTTTTTTAAAGACATTAAAGGCAATTCCAATTGCTTTACTCTTTTTTCTTCCAAAGCAAGACAAACTAAGCCACGCCCATATTTTGCCATAAAATTTACTTTTTCAAAATCGCACATTTGGGCTGGAATTACAAGATCTCCTTCATTTTCTCGATCTTCATCGTCAATTAAAATAAACATCCTACCATCTTTTGCTTCTTGAATTATTTCTTCAATTGTGGCTAATTTTTTTTTATCAGACATCGTAAGTAAATTCTTAAATTAAACGATAATTTTCTGGATCTAAAAATAATTTATGTAAAAATTTATTATTTAAACCATGACCAGTTTTGAAGCTATTAAAGTGACCAACTATGTAGTGTCCAGCTAGATAAATATCACCAATAAAATCTAAAGCTTTATGGCGCGCAAATTCATCTTTAAAGCGCAATCCTTCTTTATTAATTACGCCATTTTCATCAGCAACAACTGCGTTATCAAGCGAACCACCCTTTATCAAGCCAAGCTTTTGCAAATGTTCAATCTCATGTTTGAAAGTAAAAGTGCGGGCTCTGCAAATATCGGTTTTAAAAGAATGAGAAGTGGTATTGTAAGTAAAATTTTGTTTTTTTACAGCTGAATTTAAAAATTCAATTCCTAAATCAAAGCCAAAATCTTTTGCCGGAGTAACTTCAATAAATTTATCACCATCTTCAACTCTAACAGTTTTTAAAATTTCTACAATTTTTCTTGGCTCGTCTTGAATATTGATTCCAGCGCATTCAATCATAAAAACAAATGGCTCGGAACTTCCATCCATAATTGGAATTTCTGGCGCATTAATTTCAACAATTAAATTATCAATTCCACAGCCCCAAATTGCAGCAAGCAAATGTTCAAT
>CALBSF010000273.1 GCA_937927795.1 uncultured Rickettsiales bacterium | reverse complement strand
GATTAGCTTAAGATAGCACCAGAGGTTATACACCAATTTATCAAGATTATATTTTGAAGAAAAGCCTTTAATGATCTTTGTTTTATGCTCACAAATTCTAACCATCAAATCAGATGTTACCCCAATATATAATATTCCATCTTTTTTATTGGTAATTATATAAACAAACGAATATTTCACGCCGTGATTTGTTTCTTAATAAACTCCTTAGCCATTCTAAGCCCGCGAATATCAATTGAATGATCTAATCCATCAAAACCATGAGATTCAAAAGGCACATTTTCTTGTTTTAACAATTTTTCAGCTTCAATAAAATTATCAAAAGTTAAAACTGAATCTTGCTTACCGTGAATCAAACAAACATTTGGTTTATGGATAATTTTTTCGCCAAGCATTTGCGGTAAAATTAATCTTCCAGAAAAAGAAACTATTCCAGCAATTTTTTCAGGCTTGATAAAGCCTTGATATAAGCTCATCATCGCTCCTTGAGAAAATCCTATTAAAAATAAATTTTCTTCTTTTAAATTAAAGCGATTTAATTGTTTTTTAATAAAATTTTTTAAAATTTGGTTGGAATTTTTGATATTTTGAGCAATATCAGTTAAAGCCTTTCTATCACTGCCGCGGTAAAGCGAAAACCATTGATAACAATCAGGAAATCCGCCTTCCCAAGGCTCAACTGCATTTGGTGAAATAAAATGAGCGTCAGGCAAAACTGCTTTAAAATCATAGGCCAAATCAAGCAGATTTTCGCCGTTTGATCCATAGCCATGCAAGAAAACCACTAGATATTTCGGTGTTTTTGTTGCACTATATTCAAAAAATTTTAATTCAGACATGTTAACTCTTGATAATCTAACTTTGATAAAGGAAGACAAAGTAATTTTCTCCAACTTGGGTTTTTCAATTAGCACCGGTGCTGCCGCTATAATTATTGGCAAAAACGGAGTTGGAAAAACCAGCTTGCTTAAAATTATCGCAGGAATTTCTAAAGCTACAAGTGGAAAAATCTTGTGGGCAGGGCAAGATGTTCAAGATCTTAAGGATGATTTTAATGGTGATATGCAATTTATTGGTCATAAAAATTTCCTAAAAACTGATTTAACCGTTACTGAAAATTTAAATTTCTATGCAAGCCTTGCAGGCTCTCAAATGCTAGTTCAAGCAGCAATTAACTTTTTTAAATTAAATGATTTTGCAGGTGAAAAAGTAAAAAAATTATCGCGCGGCTGGCAAAAAAGAACTATGCTTGCAAAGCTGCTTTGTTGCCCTGCAACGCTGTGGCTGCTTGATGAGCCATCAAGTGATTTAGATGAAGAAGGAAAATTTTTATTAAAAGGTTTAATTCAAACTAGAATTAAAGAAGACGGATTAGTCATTTTAACCAGTCATGACAAGGATTTATTCGATTTGGGAATTAAAATAAATTTGGAAGATTACACATGAATGATCCGATAAAAATTCTCAACAAAATCTACGGTTATAAAAAATTTAGAGGCCAGCAAGAAGCTGTTATCAATAATGTTCTTGCTGGTAAACATAGTTTTGTTTTGATGCCAACTGGCGGCGGAAAATCTTTATGTTATCAAATTCCCGCTCTTTGTATGGATGGCGTTGCAATTGTTGTTTCCCCATTAATTGCGCTAATGCAAGATCAAGTTGAAGCTTTAAGACAGCTTGGCGTAAAAGCCGAGGCAATTAATTCCAACATGTCTTTTAGCCATGTAAATCAAGTAATTTCAGACATTTTAAATAATGAAATTAAAATGGTTTATGTTGCACCAGAGCGACTTTTAAATGAAAATTTTTTACAAGTTTTAGCCAAAGCAAAAATTTCTTTATTTGCTATCGATGAGGCGCACTGCGTGTCGCAATGGGGTCATGATTTTCGCCCTGATTATGTGAAACTTGCAACTTTAGTAGAAAAATTTCCAAATATTCCAAGAATCGCGCTAACCGCAACTGCAGACACCCCAACTCGCAAAGACATCATAGAAAAATTACAATTACAAAATAGTAAAATTTTTATCGATAGTTTTAATCGTCCAAATATTTATTACGAAATTTTGCCTAAGAATAACGCCAGGGCGCAGATTTTAAAATTTATCAATAATAACCATAAAAATAATAGTGGTATTATTTATTGTTCATCTAGAACTAAAGTTGAAGAAACCGCCACTTGGTTGCAAGAACAAGGTTTTAAAGCCTTGCCATATCACGCAGGAATGCCAGCAAAGCAAAGATCTCAAAATCAAGATCGTTTCCTAAAAGAAGAAGAAATAATCATGGTTGCAACCATTGCTTTTGGCATGGGAATTGACAAGCCAGATGTTAGATTTGTAATACATTTAACTATTCCAAAAAATATTGAAAGCTATTACCAAGAAACCGGCAGAGCAGGGCGCGACGGCCTTTCATCAGATTCTTTAATGATTTACAGCATGGCAGATGCTGCAATTTATCGAAATTTTATTGAAGAATCCACCAGTAATGACAATCAAAAAAGAATCGAACATCAAAAATTAAATAGTTTGCTTGGACTTTGCGAAACAGTTAAATGCAGAAGAAAAGTGATTTTAGAATATTTTGGTGATCGATGTGAAAAATGCGACAACTGCGATAATTGTAAAAATAAACCAGAAGTTTTTGATGGCACAATTGCTGCGCAAAAAGCTCTGTCATGCATTTATCGCACCGGCGAAATGTTTGGAGTAAATTATTTAATCGATGTTTTGCTTGGTAAAATTGATGATAGAATCAAAAGTTTTAATCACGATAAAATCAGCACTTTTGGCATTGGAAAAGAATTTTCTAAAGTTGAGTGGCAAGAAATTTTTCGTCAATTAGTAGCACAAAATTTAGTGAAAGTTGATGTTGCAGGCCATGGCGGGCTTAGCATCACAAGCGATGGACGCGAATTTTTAAAAGAAAAAAAATCAATATTTTTAAGAAAAAAACAGGAAGTTATAAAATCAAATAAAAAAGAAAAATCTAAAGAAGCAAAAACAAAAATTATTGTTGAACTTGAAGAATCAAGTCAAAATTTATTTGAAGCTCTAAGAAAGAAGCGACTAGACTTAGCAAAGCTTCAAAACATTCCACCATATCTAATTTTCCACGACAAAACCCTCATTGAAATGGCGCAATTAAAACCCAAAAATCGCGAAGAATTATCAAAAATAACTGGAGTTGGCGAAAATAAAATGCAGCGTTATGGTGATGATTTTTTACGAGTTATAAAAAGTTCATCTCGTTAAATTTATGTACAAAAAAACTGTCATCTTAAGCGAAGAAAAGAGATCTCATGAGTTCATCCACCAGAGATCTCTTTTCTTCGCTTAAGATGACAGTTTTTTATTAAAAGTTTTTTAACAAAATCAAAAAATTTCCGCTAATTTTTCTTCCAAACCCCACGGAGCATTAATAATAAAGACTCCGCAAGAATTCATTTTGTCATCATTATTTTCAATGGTAAAAATTTTATGTAAAATTTTATCAAATTTTAATTGTTTAATTTCTTGATAAAATTTTTCCAACATCTTTTCTTCTTTTTTAATTATCGGATGCCAAATCAAGTAAACACCGTGCGCAAAGCGCTTTTGTGCCTCTTTCATTGATGTAATAATTTTATCATAATCATCAGAAATAATTTTTTGATCTTTTTCAAAGGCGGGATCAATAATTATTAATCCTCTTTTTTCTAACGGCGGAAGCTTTGATTTAGTAAGATCAAAGCCATTTTCATTAAGTAGAGTAAATTTTTTATTTCCAGCAAAATGTTTTTTTAATTGCGCAAAATCTTCCTTATGTAATTCAGCAAGAATCACACGATCTTGAGGGCGAATAAAATATTTGGTAATAATTGGTGAGCCGGCGTAAATCTTGAGTTTTTCTGGTAATTCTTCAATTTTGCAACAATTAATTTTTGCCAAAACTTCTAAATATTTTTTCGGTAATTTTTCTGGATTTTTAATAAATTTTTTTATGCCATTTTCAGCTTCATTAGTTTTTAAAGATTTATCATTATCAAGATCATATTTTCCAATGCCAGCGTGGGTATCTAAAACAAAAAATGGCGTATCTTTTTTGTGAAAATTTTCTAAACATAATGTTAAAATTACATGTTTAAAAACATCAGCAAAATTACCAGCGTGATAGATGTGATGGTAGTTCATAATTTGTAAATTTTTATCATTTTTAGTTTTTTCACAGACAATTATTGTAAGTTTATTTGTTGTTAGCTCAATCAAAATGGATTGCCACGCTTCGCTTGCAATGACGAAAGTCTTGAATATAAATAATAAAACTTTTGTCATTGCAAGCGAAGCGCGGCAATCCATTTTGATATTTACAGATAACTAAAAATCATCTCCACAAATCTCCGCCGCCCTTTGCATCTTCCTGTCTCATTTGTTTTAAAGCTTTTATTTTCTCAACCATAGTCATTTTTCTTGTGCCCATTAAATCAGCGCCAATTCCTGCTGCAATTCCTGCTTGTGCGCCTTCTTGAGCTGCTTCTTTAGAATGTTTTTTAGCTTTTAAGCGATTTTTTTTAGCTTGCCAAACTACTGATTTCATGCCAGTAGTATTAAAAGTATCTGTTGAGCCCATTTTATCAACTTCCTGCGACCTATCATCCCAAGCATCTTTTTCGCTAGATTCTTTTTGTTCTTGTTGTTCTAAGCCTCCGGTTTCGCGATCCAAATTTCTTTGCTGATTTTTTTTAGATAAAAATTCCTTAATATCATCTTTTTCATCAACCAATTCATCTGATTTATCAGTTGAATTTTCATGATTATCATCACCTTTTTTTATAAAATTTTGATCATCATCTTCGGGATTTTCATTTTCATCCAAAAGATTCTTTTTCTTTATTTCTTCCAACTCCTCTTTATTCATAACAAATTCTCTAATTTTTTAATAACTGAAAATGCAAAATCTAATTTATTTTCCTGATTTTCCATAACAAATAAAACCCGCTGATTATTGTGAAGTTTTATTTTATTATTACTAGAAAAAATCAAAGCCAAAAGCTTATCTGGATTCTTAAATTTATTATCTTTAAAGCCAACAACAATTCCTTGTGAAATTGCCTCAAGCCTTTCAATATCAAGCTTTTTACAGGCATGCTTTAATTTAGCAATATCCATTAAATTTAAAATTTCTTGCGGCACAACTCCAAATCTATCGCTTAATTCAAGCTTTAATTTATCTTGCTCATCTTGAGTTTTTACATTAGCAATTTTTTTGTAAAAATTCATTCTCAAAGATAAATCTGACATATAATTTTCTGGAATTAATAATGAAATTCCAAGTTTGATTGATGTAGAAAAATCAATATCTGGCAGCGCTTCATTTTTAATTTCGGGATTATTTTTTAAGCTTTCAATTGTTTCAACCAATAGCTGCTGATAAAGCTCAACTCCAGTTTCTTTAACATGTCCAGATTGTTCATCGCCAAGTAAATTACCGCTGCCTCTAATATCCATATCATGACTTGCAATAGTAAAGCCCGCTCCAAGAGAGTCAATATTTTGTAAAATCTCTAGTCGTTGCCAGGCATGCTTTGTCATAATTTTGTCATTCATTAAGGTAAGATAAGCATACCCCCTTACCTTACCACGACCAACCCTTCCCCTTAATTGGTAAAGCTGGCTAAGACCAAGCATATCTGATTTGTGAATTATTATTGTATTAGCAGCTGCTATATCAATTCCAGATTCTATTATCGTAGTTGAAAGTAATACATCAAATTTACCATCGCAAAATTCATTCATAATATTATCAATATCCTTAGGCAGCATCTGCCCATGAGCTATTTTAAACTTGAGTTCAGGGACATATTCCGTAAGCTTCTTAGTAACCCACTCAATATCCTTTATTTTTGGTACCACGTAAAAGCTTTTTCCTCTTCTAAAACGTTCACGCATTAGAGCATCCCTAATTACTATTCCGTCAAATGGCATCACAGCCGTTCTTACTGGAAGACGATCTATTGGTGGGGTGGCAATAAGGCTTAAATCTTTAAGCCCTGACATAGACATTTGCAGGGTTCTTGGAATTGGTGTTGCAGAAAGTGACAAAACGTGTACTCCCGATTTTAAAGATTTAAGACTTTCTTTTTGGGCTACACCAAAATGCTGTTCTTCGTCAATAATTAAAAGCTTTAAGTTCTTGAATTTTATATTTTTTGATAGAAGAGCATGAGTTCCGAATACAATATTAATTTTGCCGCTTTCTATATCCTTTTTTATTATTTTCGCTTGGGTGCTACTAATTAACCTGGATAATTGATTAATATTAATATCAAAGCCACTAAAACGCTCAGTAAAGCTCATATAATGCTGCCGACATAAAATAGTAGTAGGAGAAATTATTGCCACTTGTGGATGGTCATCTTGATGATCAAAAGCAATCATAAAAGCAGCCCTCATCACTACTTCGGTTTTTCCAAAACCAACATCACCACTTAAAAGCCTATCCATAACTTTTCCACTACTTAAATCAGCTAAAATCTCATTTATACTTCTAGTTTGATCCTTTGTATATTTAAACCCAGCAGATGATTGAAAATCTTTTATTAAATAATCATCTATATCTATTTTAATACCATTTACAAGCTCACGTGCTGCTGCCAGTCTTATAATGTCATTTGCTATTTCAAAAAGTCTATCTTTTACTTTCTCTTTTAATTTTGCAAAACTTCCACGACCAAGTTTATCAACTATTGCATAACTTTCACCATCTGCAACATATCTATCAATAGTATCAATATTTTCAACAGGAATTAAAAGTCTATCTTCACCTTGATAATTTATTACTACAAAATCTCTTTTTGCACCCATTATAGTAACTGGTTCAATTCCTTTGTAAATTCCAATTCCATGTTTTTCATGAACTACAAAATCATTAAGAACCAACTCATCAACAACAAGTTTGACTCTTTTTTTTCTCTTTTTCTTTATCTCTTTATTTAAAGAAATAATTAATTCATTGCTACCTAAAAGATTTATTATCTCATCACCAAAATAATACTTTATTGCTTTATC
>CALBSF010000272.1 GCA_937927795.1 uncultured Rickettsiales bacterium | reverse complement strand
AAGATAAAATTTCTTGCGGCATTAATGGCGTTATCACGCAAATTTGTTTTGATTCAAATAAAATTGCCAATTTTGCTAATTCTTTAAAGCTTCCAACCCTTTCTGGACTTATCTTGCCGAATGAAAAAACTTTTTCTTTTGCAAAAAAACTCAATATTGAATTGCCGCAGAATATTGAAAATCCTGATGATTTTTTAACTAACCAAATAGCCAATCTCACTAAATTAGGTCTCAAACATTTTCATTTTTATACCTTAAACAACATTGATAACTTGTTATCATGTTAACATATTAACATATAAATTTATAAACTTATGTCTAACAATTTAAAAAATAATAATCCTTCAATTAAAACCGCCTGCCTTGGATTTCCAAGGATTGGAGGCAAAAGAGAATTAAAATTTGCTTTAGAAAAATTCTGGCAAAATCAAATTACTCAAAATCAATTAGAAGAAACCGCTAAAAAAATTCGTAAAGAAAATTGGGATATTCAATTTGGTCTTGATTTTATTTCTTCAGGAGATTTTTCTTATTATGATCATGTGCTTGATTTATCTTTTGAGTTTAACAATATTCCAAGCAAATTTAATTTAATTGAAGATCCACTAGAGCGCTATTTTGCTTGTGCTAGGGGCTATCAAAAAAATGGTTTAGATTTTCATGCGTTAGAGCTTTCTAAATGGTTTAACACTAATTATCACTATATAGTTCCTGAATTTCATCTTGATGTTAATTTAAAATATCGCAGTGAAAAATTTGTAAAACATTTTCTTGAAGCAAAATTACAGGGAATTACAACAAGGCCAGTAATCATTGGGCCAGTGTCTTACTTATTCTTAGGAAAAGAAAAAACTGCAACTAAAAAAGAAGTTTTTCCTAATTTATTAAAATGTTATCAAGATTTATTATTCGATTTAAAAAGAAATGGCTGCGAAGATGTACAAATTGATGAGCCATTTTTGGTTACCGATTTAAATAAAGAGCAACATGATCTTTATCGCAAAGCCTTTGAAGCTCTAGCGCAAACTGGGATTAATCTACACTTAGTAACTTATTTTGATGAACTTTTAGATAACGCTGATTTGGCATTTAGTTTGCCAGTAAAATCTGTGCATCTTGATTTATCTGAATTTGAAGTAACTAAGTTACCTAAAAGTAACAAAATAATTTCTTTGGGAATTGTTAATGGCAGAAATATTTGGAAAAATGATATTAAAAAATCTTTAAAAATTATTGAAAAATTTAAAGATCAAGAAATCATCATTGCAACCTCTTGTTCATTGCTTCATTCGCCTTTTTCTGCGCAAGAAGAATCTGATTTAAAAATAAAAAATCGCCTTGCTTTTGCGAAAGAAAAAATTGCTGAAATTTTGCAAATTAAAAATGGTAAAATTAATTATTGCACCAACGAAACTCTTGGCAGAAGCCCGGATTTATGGGATAAAATCGCTAATTTAACTGGCAATTTTTCTCGCAAATCGAGTTTTGAAATACGCAAAGAAAAACAAAAAAAACTCGACCTACCTTTATTTCCAACCACTACCATCGGCTCTTTTCCGCAAGATAGCGAGGTTAGAAAAAATCGTGCTGACTTTAAAAATGGCAGAAAAACTTTAGAAGAATATGAAGATTTTTGCCGTGAAAAAATTGCCGATTGTATTACGCGGCAAGAAGCAATTGGGCTTGACGTTTTAGTGCATGGCGAGTTTGAAAGAAATGACATGGTGGAATATTTTGGCGAAAATTTAGAAGGATTTAGTTTTAGCTCAAATGGCTGGGTGCAAAGCTATGGCTCGCGCTGCGTAAAGCCGCCAATTATTCATTGCGATGTTTTAAGACCAAATTCAATTACTGTAAAATGGTCTAAATATGCGCAGAGCCTTACTAAGAAGCATGTTAAGGGAATGCTTACTGGTCCTATCACGATATTAAAATGGAGTTTTGTTAGAGACGATATTCCGCTTGAAATTGTGTGCAAACAAATCGCTTTGGCTTTGCAGGAGGAGGTTAGCGATTTGGAAAAAAACGGCATTAATATTATACAAATTGATGAGCCTGCGATTAGAGAGGGTCTGCCTTTAAGAAAATCAAAATGGAATGATTATTTAAAATGGGCGGTTGATTGTTTTAAAATTTCTTGCCAAACAGTTAAAGATGAAACTCAAATTCACACTCACATGTGTTATTCTGAGTTTAATGAAATCATTGATCATATCATTAGACTTGATGCTGATGTTATTTCAATTGAAAGCTCAAGATCAGATTTAGAGGTGCTAGAGGCTTTAAAATCAAGTGGTTACAAAAATGATGTCGGCCCTGGTGTTTGGGATATTCATTCTCCAAGAATTCCATCAACTGATGAAATTGAAAGAATTTGCAATAAAATTTTAGAGATTTTGCCCGCTAATCAAATTTGGTTAAATCCAGATTGCGGCCTTAAAACTAGGGATTGGATCGAGGTTGAGAAAAGTTTAGAAAACTTGGTTTTTGTTGCTAAGGCTTTAAGGAAAGATAATCAGTAGAGTTGTTTTTCAATAAAATTATTTTGGAGCGGGTGAAGGGAATCGAACCCTCACGGCCAGCTTGGAAGGCTGGAACTCTACCGTTGAGCTACACCCGCTTTAAAATAAAAAGTGGTGGAGAGGGCGGGATTTGAACCTGCGAACGCTTGCGCGGGCAGATTTACAGTCTGCTGCCATTGACCACTCGGCCACCTCTCCATCTTGGTAAAAACAGCCCAGCATCATAAATTACTTAATTTAATAAGTCAATTTAATGGTTTTTTAGGTTGAGGAATTTTTTAATTACGATGATATGGATGGCCTTCGATGATGGTTTGAGCCCGATATAGTTGTTCTATTAGAAATGATCTAACCATTATGTGAGGCATGGTCATTAGACTTAGAGAAATTTTATGTTGCGCTTTTTTTAGGATTTCTTCGCCCAAACCATCAGATCCGCCAATTACAAAGGTTAAATTTGAATCACCATTTACTGCAAAATCTGACAATAATTTAGCAAAATTTTGACTGCTATATTGCTTACCATTTTCATCTAAAGCTATTAATTTTGATTGAGGCTTTAGATCCTTTAAAATCAGGGCTGCTTCACGATTTTTAAGCTCAATAGAAGAAAGATTTTGAGCGTTTTTTAATTCCAATTCTTTAAGCTCAACTTTCCATTTTATTCTTTTTAAGTAAGTTTCAAAAACAGCCTTTTGTGGGCTATTTTCAAACTTTCCGATTGAAAGATCGGAAGAGCACACGTCTGAACTCCAGTCACATCACGTTATCTCGTA
>CALBSF010000271.1 GCA_937927795.1 uncultured Rickettsiales bacterium | reverse complement strand
CGTGGCAATCCATATTGATGCTAAAGAAAGTGTGATAAATATGGATTGCCACGCTTCGCTCGCAATGACGAAAATCACCAGCAATAGACTTAGTATAATCTCCGTCAAAAGGATTCTTAAAATGAAATTTATAAAAATTATAATTACTATTATTTTATTTCTTAATTTAAGTAATTCCTTTGCTCAAGAAACCTGCGAAATCAACGAAAATATTAGAAAGGAAATTTTACAAAAAATTACCGACGGACAAAAAGATATTCTTAAAAATTTAAATGATTGTTATTCTCTTGATCAAAAGCTAATCTTACAAGCCTCTTTAATTGACTATTCTCAATTCAACAATGCCGCAAGCCAATTAAAAGAGGAAGAAAGTTTTGTATTTCGTCTAATCAAAGTTAGCCCAACCTCGCTGCAGTTCGCTTCACCAAGCCTTCTTGGTAAGGAGAATTTTATGAAATATGCAACTTATCTTTATCGAGATGCTCTGCAATATGCAAATCCGAAACTTCTTGATAATAAAACTTTCATGAAAGAAATGATCAATATTGATTCAAGAAATTACATATTTGCTTCAGAAAAAATAAAATCAGATGAATCAATTGCCGCTATCGCCTTTAGAGATAACGGCTTATTACTTTCTTCGGCACCAGAAAAAATAAAATCAAATAAAAATTTGGTAAAAATAGCAGCAGATTCCAATGGTTTAGCAATTTTAAATGCAGATAAAAATTTACAAAACAATCCTCTTTTTAAGCATTTAAATAAGGCGCCACTAGAACAAAACAGTGATGATATCAAAAAATTTATCTTAGAAAATTATACCAAAAAAGAAGAAAAGCAGGATCTTGGAACGGTAATTTTTAACAAAGGAAAATTTTCTCAAGCCAACAAAATTATTGATCGCAATTATGTTTCAAAATGGCAAAGAAAATTTTATTACTCAAAAGATTCAAAAGACGAAGAATTAAAACTAATAGCTGCAGATAAAAATAATTATTCAATTTCATGGAAAGAGGATTTTAAAGCTCACCTTGAATTAATTACCAAGATTCAGAGCTTCTTTATAAGACACAATATTGATCAAAATACTATAGATAATCTATCTACGACTTTCTTATGGAAGGTAAAAGATCAGCCATTAACTTATGTTTTTAACTTATATTTACTTCGCGAAAGTAAAGACATTCTCTTAGGACCAGAATTTTCTAACATAACTTCTTTAACTGCTATAGTTCAAAAACAAAAAAATGATTGGAAAATGACTGTGGTTGAAGTGATATTTGATAGTGAAATAAAAGTAGATGTAGCCTTTGAAAACGGCCATAGGAAATATGTTTTTTGGGATCTTTACAATATAAATAAAAATCCAGAAATAATTTTTAAAGTTGAAGATAGATTTAAAAATTATTTTGAAATATTTGCAGCGCAAAGTGGCGGCAAGTATAATTTTGTTTCCCGAATTGATATTGAATAAAAAAATATGAAAACAGTTAATTTTTTAACTTGACATATTTTCCTTATTGTAATTAATATCTGCTCTCAAAGGGTTCTTTTTTTCTTGGAACTTTGTTAACTTAAAAAAAATTAAAATATGAAAAATAATTTCAGAACTCGAAGTGCGTTTTCACTTATAGAGATTTCAATTGTGATTTTGATTATCGGTATTCTTATTGCTGGCGTTACACAAAGCAGCAGATTAGTTGCTAAATCAAGATTTAGTAATGCTAGAACCTTGACTCAAAGCTCTCCTATTGCTTCAATTAAAAATGTTGTTCTTTGGATTGAAACTACTTCAGAATCAAGTGTTGTTGATTCAGAAACTGAAAATGGCTCAGGTGTAACAAATTTATATGATTTAAATCCTCAAACCTCTATTAAAGCTAATTTTACTCAAGCTACTTTAGCAAATAAACCAACTTATACTACTAGCTCAACTGGAACCATAAACTCTCTTCCAACCTTAACTTTTAATGGATCGAGCACTAATATGGCTTCTGCAAACTTTAACAACTTAACTACTGCAGCTTCTGTTTTTATGGTTGTTAAAACTCCTGCCTCTCTTGCTGCTGGTGTAATTCTTGGAAAAAGAACTGCTGCAACAGCCGCTCAAGTTAACTTTGAAGTTAAAAACTTAACTAACGGATGGCAATTTTGCGATGTATTGGCTGGCGCTGAAAGCTGCTACTCTTCTACCGCAAGCGCTCTTGTTATTAACACAGCTTATGTTGTATCTATTGTATATACTGCAAGTGCCTCTACTGCTGGTGTTAGCTTCTGGCAAAACGGTAGTGCAAGTGGCGTAACTGCCGCTACTGGAGCTCCAAGCGGCGCAGTAACCGACCCTTTATATCTTGGTCAAAGCGGATTATCTGCAACTCAAGCTTATTTCACCGGATCAATTGGCGAAATAATTATATTTGATCGCGCTGTAAAAAATGAAGAAAGAGATGCTATTGAAGCTTATCTTGGTCAAAAATGGGGCGTTACTGTTCTATAGTTGATATTAATTTTATTAAAAACCCCGAGTGATTTACTTCACTCGGGGTTTTTTATTGCTTGTTTTTTTGCAACTTTTTTCCTAAAATGAATTCTAACTGCCAGCAAAATGGATTGCCACGCTTCGCTCGCAATAACTAAATTCGCTATCAATAGATAGTTTTATATAATTTATTTTTTCGCATCATAAGATGCATCCTCCTGCGCTGGAATGGGTTTGTAACCCATTTTACACGTTCATTATCTTTTTTATTTAGGAAATGAACTTAAAATAAGGGATTATAAATCCCTTCTTGGCAATATAGATTTTTAGTTTGGTATATAACCTTTGGTGCTATTTATTGAGGTGGCTTAAATAACTAGCACCAGAGGATATACACCAAATCTAAAGCCAAAAGCTAAAACTAATTTCAAAAACTGTCATCTCGAGCGT
>CALBSF010000270.1 GCA_937927795.1 uncultured Rickettsiales bacterium | reverse complement strand
AAAATTCTTATTAAAAAAATAGGTTTTTAGCAACCCGTTTTGTCCATTATGCCAGATTTTGGACAGCTCTATAAAAGCAACCCTAACCAACCCTTAAAAGTTTTCACCTAAATCAAACCGCAGCTAATTTTTCAATAAATTTTTTAAACCAACCACTTTTTACTTCAAAACCATCTTTAATATTTTCTTTTAAATAAAGATTTTTTAAGAAAATTAACATACCCACAACACATGAATGAGCCGGACTTAGTAACTCAGGTCTGATTCCATTTACTTTATGAGGATAGCCAATTCTGACATTTTTTTCTAAAATTTCTGAAGCAACCTTATCAATTCCAACTATTGAAGAAACGCCGCCAGTAATAACTATATTGCTGAGTAAATGAAAATTAATTCCTGAATTTTCAAGTGATGTTTTTACTGATTCAAAAATTTCTTCTAGCCTTGAATTTATTATGTCTCTGAGCTGGCTGCGAGTAATTCTAATCATATTTGGCCCGTCATTTGGATCAGAAATTTTTAATCTTATGATTTCTTTTTCTTCTAAAGGACTGATTATCAAAGAGCTATTGAGATTTTTTACTTTTTCAGCGGTTTCAAAATTAATATTTAAAATCGTAGAAATATCTCTAGTAATGTGAGAACCGCCAATTGCAGAGCTTCCAACATGCATTAATTTTCCTTCTGAGATTATGCAAAATGAAGTTGAGCTTCCGCCAAGATCAATTAGCAAAGTTCCTAAATTCATTTCATTTTCAGAAAGACAGGCAATTGCTGAAGCATCTGGCTCAACCACGTAATTATTAACTGAAAGCTGGCATCTTTTTAAGCAATTTTCAATATTTTTAATTGTGGTTTGCGAAGTTGAAATTATATGAAATTTTGCATAAAGTCTTTCTCCGGTCATAAAGCGCGGATTAGCAACTGCAACTGAATCATCTATACGATATTGTAGTGGAATTAAATGAATAATTTCACGATTATTTTTATTAAACTCAACCCTTATTTTATCCGCCAAACTCGCTATATCAGAGCTTTTAACTGTGTCGGAGGCAATTTTTATACTAACTTCTTTGCGACTTGAAATAACGTGACTTCCTGATATTCCAATCAATAATTTATCAATGTTAAATCCGGCCATTTTTTCTGCTTCAGATACCACGGCGGTTATTGCTTTTTGAGCAAGATTCATATCAGAAATTGCTCCAGCAACAATACCTTTTGATTCTTTGTGACTATAGCCAAGAACATGAATATCATCGCCATGAATTGCCGCAATAGTGCAGACTAATTTTGATGAGCCCATGTCAAGACAGGCAACGATTTTTCCTTTTTTAAGATTTTTTACCATTTATCTTTTTGATAGTATTCTAGGATAGTTTAGCTTAACGCAGCTATAGCGAAAATAGCAAGAAAATTATACATTCTTTAGCTCTTTTATTACAGAATCGTTATATTCAAGATAAACCTTATCTTTGATTCTTAAATCTATAGTTTTTAAGCCATTTATTGCGCCGGAAATATTATAAATTTTAATTAAATTTTGCCAAGCCTCGCTGATATTGTTTTCTGGAAGCTTTATTAACAAACCATTTTCAAAACGAATATCCCATCTTCTGCCGCCAATCCAAGTTGCTGAATATACGTTGGAACTCAAGTCTGGGTCAATTGCAAAAATATTAAAAAGTGATCTAGCGTGCGTGTTAGCGCCTTTTCCTGACAAAACCACTAGCCCATCAAATTCAGATAATTCATGGGTAAGAACTAGATTTCCATCTCTATCGGTAACGTATTTTACATCATCATTTTGCCAAATCGCAAATGGTTCATATTCAGTAACGGCGATATTTAAAATATCAGGCATATTACGAGTTATCACT
>CALBSF010000269.1 GCA_937927795.1 uncultured Rickettsiales bacterium | reverse complement strand
CAGAAAAAAAGTTCCATTTTATCGCATCCTAGTTACAAACAGCACTTCAGCTAGAGACTCTAAGTTTCTTGAAAAAATCGGAACTTTCGATCCACTAGCTGATGATACTAACGAAAAAAAGATCATTATCGATAAAGATCGCGCAGAATATTGGCTTTCAGTTGGTGCACAGCCCTCTGATAAAGTCGCTAAATTCCTAGTTAATCTTGGCGTTAAAGGCGCAGAAAAACATAAACCTTCTTTTAAAGTAAAAAATAAAGGCGAAGGTTTAAAGAAAAAAGCTTTAGAAAAAGTTAAAAAAGAACTTGAAGCTAAAGCCGCTGCTGAGGCAGAAAGCTCTAAATCTGAAGTTGCTGCCGCTTAAAACTAAATTTTTCTTCAAAGCCCAAATTATAATTTGGGCTTTTTAGGCAATTTATATTTCTCATAAAATGCCACAATATAAACTCCCCTCACAAATTCTTATCGCAACCAACAATTCCGGAAAGTTTTTAGAAATAAAAGACCTTCTAAACACCATCAATATTGAAGCGGTTCCAGCAAGTAAATTTAACTTAAGCGAGCCCGAAGAAACCGAAAAAACATTCCATGGAAATTCTTTAATTAAAGCCAAATTCTATGGCAAAAATTCTCAATTAACCGCCCTTGCTGATGATTCCGGATTATGCATTGAAGATTTAGACAACTTACCAGGAGTTGACTCTGCGCCATTTGCATTTAATGAAAAAACGGGACAAAAAGATTTTCCCCTCGCTTTTGAAAAAATTAAAAATCTATTAATTAAAAAAAATATCGACCCCAATTCAAAACCAAAAGCCCATTTTATCTGCAATCTCTGTTTATTTGATCCAAAAACTGATTTTTCAATTAATTTTGAAGGAAGAGTTGATGGCTATTTAGTTTTTGATAGAATTGGCGGTAATGGCTTTGGCTATGATCCAATCTTCATAAAGGATGGCATGAGTCAAACCTTTGCCCAGATTGACGCAAAAATCAAAGACGAGATTTCTCATCGCGCGAATGCCTTTAGAAAGATGCTTGAATTTTTGAGATAAAAAACTATCTATAACAAATCTAATTTTAAAATATAAAAATTTTTTAATATTAAAAAAATGTCACAAAAACGCGATTATTACGAAGTATTAGGTGTTGCAAAAAACGCTTCCGCAGATGAAATTAAAAAATCTTATCGCAAATTGGCAATGCAATTTCACCCTGATCGCAATCCAGGAAACAAAGAATCTGAGGCTAAATTCAAAGAAGCAACCGAAGCTTATGAAGTATTAAAAGATGATCAAAAACGCGCCGCCTACGATCGCTATGGCCATCAAGCGCAAGGTCAATCTGGCTTTGGCGGCCAAGGCTCTCACGGCGGTGGCTTTGAAGGCTTTGATTTTTCCGATATTTTTGGCGGCTTTTCCGATATTTTTGGTGAAATGGGCGGATCTCGCCAAAGCAGCAAAAGAAGCTCATCTCAAAGAGGTTCTGACGTTAGATATAATCTTGCAATCTCTTTAGAAGACGCATTTAAAGGCGTTACCGAAAAAATCTCTTTCGCAATTCCTTCATCTTGCGAAACTTGCAAAGGAACTGGCGCCGCCAATAATGAAAAACCTGTAAATTGCACCGGATGCCAAGGAACTGGAAAAATAAGGGCTCAACAGGGATTTTTTATTATTGAAAGAACTTGCGGATCTTGCAATGGCAGCGGACAAATGATTAAAAATCCTTGCAAAACCTGCCGCGGCGAAGGAAGGGTCAATAAAGAAAAAACTCTGGCAGTAAAGATTCCTGCCGGCGTTGAAGAAGGCAGCAGAATTCGCTTGAGCAACGAAGGCGAAGCAGGCTCTAGAGGGGGGCAAGCAGGAGACTTATATGTATTTATCACCATAAAAAATCACCCACTTTTTGTTAGAAAAGACGATGATATAAATTTTGAAATGCCAATCAAATTCACCACCGCGGCCCTTGGTGGTGAAATTGAAATTCCAACAATCGATGGCTCAAAAGCAAAATTAAAAATTAGCGAAGGAACTCAAAGCGGCGACAAACTGCGCTTAAAAGGCAAAGGAATGTCGGTTATGAATTCAGGCGGCAGAAGGGGCGATATGTATGTCAAAGTTAATATAGAAACTCCAGTAAAACTTGCGCACGAAGAAAGAGAATTACTTAAAAAACTCGATCAATTAATGCAAAATAAAGCCAGCAACCCAAAATCTGACAGCTTCTTTAAAAAAGTTTCAGATTTATTTTAGCGTAGTTAAATTGTTAGAAAAGGCCACCCACAACATTAATCAAATTTTTCTCAAAGAAAAATTAAAAAAACCGCCAAAAAAAATTGCCGTTGCCATTTCTGGAGGCTCAGATTCAATGGCTCTAACTTTATTTTTACAAGAATTTTGTCTAAAAAATAAAATAGAGCTTTTTGCAATCACAATTAATCACAAGATTCGCGCCTCTTCCGACAAGGAAAGCTTAAAATTAAATAATTTTCTAAAAAAACAAAAAATTCCTCACCAAATTTTAGAGATAAGTTGGCAAGAAAAACCGACTTCTAATCTTGAAGCTAAAATGCGCGAAGCAAGATATGAGTTGCTTTATAGTTATTGCGCAGAAAATAAAATTAAATATTTATTTTTAGGCCATCATTTAGGCGACGCGGCAGAAAATTTTTTAATCAGACTGTTTCGCGGCTCAGGACTTGACGGCCTTTGCCCAATTTTAGAAATATCTGATTTTAAGAAGATAAAATTAGTTAGACCTCTATTAAATTTTCACAAAGAAGAATTGCAATCATTTCTTAAGGCCAACAAAATCAAGTGGTTTGAAGATGAATCAAATGAGGATGAAAAATTTTTACGCAATAAAATCAGAAAATTTTTAGACTCATTTCCTGAAAAAAATTTAATTGAAAAAAGAATTAATAACTCCTCCGAAGAAATCGCTAAAACCCGCGATTTATTTGATCAAATGATGTTATTGGAAGCAAAAAAAGCTTTTACATTTCAAGCAAATAAAATTTTAATAAATTTAGAAAATTTTAAAAAAATCAATGAAAAATTTGCCTTAAAAATTTTAGCCCTTAATGTTGCAAAGCTAGCTAAAAAACCTTACAAACCAAGATTAGAAAAATTAAAAAAATTCTACGAATGGATTTTAAATGATATATATCACAAACCCCGCGATTTTTATGGCTGCATCGCAAAAAAATATGATAAATTTTCTCTAGTAATTCTACCGCAAAAATGAAAATAGCGCCCTTTCAAATTGATAGTTACATTCAAAAAATTGCTGATGAAAAAATTGTTGGCTGCCTTCTTTTTGGCCCAGAGCTAGCGCTTTCCAGCTATCGCTTTGATATGATAGCCAAACAAATTTGCCCAGATTTATCTGACCCCTTCTTAGTTTCAACTATAAATAAAGAAAGGCTTTCTGAAGATAAATCATTAATTGCCAGCGAATTTTATTCAATTTCCATGCTTGGCGGTCGCAAATTAATCTTAGTAAAAGAATGTGATGCCACAGTTATCGCCTCAATCAAAGACTTATTTTCAAATGCTGATTTTGCAACAAAAAGTGATAATTTTATTTTAATTTTAGGTGGTGATTTAGATAAATCTTCAGCAATTAGAAAACTCTGCGAAGACTCTCCACACTTTGCTGCAATTGCCTGCTACGAAGATGATGATAAAACGATAAAAAAATTTATTGAAAATGAATTAATAAAAAACCAAATTAAATTTGATTTTAAATTACTAGATTTTTTATTAGAAAAATTTGGCAAGAAC
>CALBSF010000268.1 GCA_937927795.1 uncultured Rickettsiales bacterium | reverse complement strand
CTGAGAATTTTCATAGCGAAGACTGAAAGCTCAATATTCGTCATTGCGAGCGTAGCGTGGCAATCCATTTTTGGATATAAAATCCACTACAATTTTGAAAAAGTTTTCTAAAAAAAGTAAACCATAAATTAGGTGCATAATTACATTAATAAATTCTCAAATAACGCTCAAGGTGCGTTTTATAATGTGCTTGCCTGTTTTTTTGCTTCGATCATGGTTGCCATTGTGCATCATTTAGCAAAAGATTTTCATGTGTTTTTTATTGTGATGCTAAGAAATTTATTTGCTTTAGCGTTTTTCTTACCGCATTTTTTTTATGGCAAAAAATCAATTTTTAAAACCAATAATCTGCAATTGCATGTAAGTCGCGGCATTATCGGTATGTCTTCGATGTTTTTTTGGTTTTACTCGGTAAGTGTTCTGCCTTTGGCGGAAGCAACCTCAATTAGTTTTGTTGGTCCTATTTTAACCACAATTGTTGCGGTGTTATTTTTAAAAGAAAAAGCCAAAGCTAATGTTTGGATTGCGGTTATAATCGGTTTTGCGGGGGTTATGATAATACTTCGCCCCGGTTTTAAGCAACTACAGCTTGCGCACTTAAGTAACATTATGGCGGTAACCTTATGGGCAGTTACCAATTGTTTAATTAAAACCATGACCAAAACTGAAAAACCGCAAACAATTGTGGCTTATATGTCATTAGTGATGTTTATTTTTTCAATTCCATTTGGGCTATTTCACTTACAGGCTGTTGATCTAAACGCGGTTATTTGTTTTGTATTTCTTGGAATATTTTCTAACTTAACTCATATGTCGCTTTCAATAGCGCTATCTAAGGCAGATTTGTCTTTTGTGCAGCCTTTTGATTTTACAAGGTTGATTTTTACTATAATTATTGCATACTTCTTTTTTAGCGAACCGCTTGATTCTTGGGTTTTAATCGGTTCTGCGGTGATTTTTTTAGGCATAATTACTGCAACCTCAAAAAAAGAATCTTGGAAGAAAAAAATTGAGCCAGTTATAAATTAGGTAAATGTTAAGTTATTTTCAAAATACAATTTTAGAATTACAAAAAGAAAATCGTTATCGTAATTTTGTTGATATTTCTAGAATTTGCAGCCAATTTCCTTACGCGATAAATAATGCTAATGGCAAAAAAATTATACTTTGGTGTTCCAATGATTATTTGGCGATGGGGCAAAATCAAAATGCAATTGATGAAGCGATAAGCGCGCTAAAGCAATATGGGCTTGGTTCGGGAGGAACGCGCAATATTTCTGGCAATAATCATGTTTTGGTGGAATTAGAAAAATTAGTTGCCAATTTACACAATAAAGAATCAGCGCTGGTTTTTACTTCTGGCTATGTTTCAAATGATGCAACCATTCAAGCTTTAGCAAAAATAATTCCAGATTTAGTAATTTTTTCTGATCAAAAAAATCATGCTTCAATAATTTCTGGAATCAAAAATAGCGGTCTTACTAAGCATATTTTTGCTCATAATGACATGGAAGATTTGGAAAATTTATTGCAAAAATATCCATTAAATAGAGCTAAAATTATTATTTTTGAGGCTGTTTACTCAATGGATGGTGATTTTGGCGAGGTAAAGAAAATTGCAGAATTAGCAAAAAAATATAATGCTTTTACTTACATTGACGAAGTTCACGCGGTTGGGCTTTATGGCAAAACTGGCGCTGGTTTATGTGAAAAACTGGGGTTATCCAACCAAATTGATATTATTGAAGGAACTTTTGCTAAAGCTTTTGGGGTAATAGGCGGTTATATTGCGGGCAAAAAAGAAGTGATTGATGCAATTCGTTTGGT
>CALBSF010000267.1 GCA_937927795.1 uncultured Rickettsiales bacterium | reverse complement strand
GCGCTTCGCTCGCAATGACGAAATTTAGATTATCTAGACTTTGTCATTGCGAGCGAAGCGCGGCAATCCATTTTTATTTATGGTTATACCAAACTAAAAATCTATCACTATCACAAAATTATCGATTGCAAAAGAAGTTTTATCTAAGTAAAAATACCTATCTAATTTTAAATCAACTTTTCTTAAAAATAATATGTTTGAATTATCTAATAAAAATGCCTTGGTTACTGGTGCAACTGGTGGAATTGGCGCGGCAATAGCAAAAACTTTAGCTAAGCAAGGAGCTAATTTAATTTTATCTGGAACAAGGCAAGAAAAACTTAATGAATTATTGCAAGAAATCACTGGCAATCACAAAACTTTAGCCTGCAATTTATCTGATGTTAATGAAGTTGAAGCTTTGTTTGATAAGGCAGAAGAGCTTGCCGGCGGACAAATTGATATTTTGGTTTGTAACGCAGGAATCACCAAAGATAATTTAATTTTACGCATGAAAAACGAAGATTTTGATCAGGTGATTGATGTAAATTTAAAATCTACTTTCATTTTAAATCGTAATGCAATTAAAAAAATGATGAAAAGAAGATGGGGAAGAATTATTAATATTGCTTCAGTTGTTGGTGTTACAGGCAATCCTGGACAAGCAAATTATGTTGCTTCAAAAGCTGGAATGATTGGCATGTCAAAATCAATGGCAATGGAAATTGCAAGTCGTGGAATAACCATTAACTGCGTTGCACCTGGCTTTATTGAAAGCCCAATGACTGAAATTTTAACTGATCAACAAAAACAAGCAATTTTAACAAAAATTCCTGCTGGTAAAATGGGACTAGCTCAAGATATTGCAAATGGTGTAGCTTTTTTAGCAAGCGAAGAAGCTTCTTATATTACCGGAAATACTTTGCATATTAACGGCGGAATGTTTATGAATTAATCTTCTTAAGCTGTCATCTCGAGCGAAGCGAGAGATCTCTGGAGTTTGTCTGCAAGAGATCTCTCGCTTCGCTCGAGATGACACAAGCCATATTTATATAAAAATTCAAATGACCATAACTCATAAAACAAAAGTAGCAATAATAGGATCTGGCCCTGCGGGATACAGCGCAGCAATTTACGCGGCTCGCGCAAATTTAGAACCAATTATTATCAATGGAATTCAGCCTGGTGGGCAATTAACGATTACAACTGAGGTTGAAAATTATCCCGGTTTTGCCCAAGCAATTCAAGGCCCGTGGCTGGTTGAACAAATGGAAAAACAAGCAGTTCATGTTGGAACAAAAATTATTTTTGATCACATTAAAGAGGTGGATTTTTCTAAGCGTCCTTTCAAATTAATTGGCGAATCTGGTGATATTTTTGAAGCTGATGCAGTTATAATTGCAACGGGTGCGCAGGCCAAATGGCTCGGACTTGATTCAGAAAAAAAATTCCAAGGATTTGGAGTTTCTGGTTGCGCTACTTGCGATGGATTTTTCTTTAAAAATAAAGATGTAATTGTAGTTGGAGGCGGCAATAGCGCAGTTGAAGAAGCTTTATATTTAACTAATCATGCTAAAAAAGTTTTTGTGGTTCATCGCGGCGAAAAATTCAAAGCAGAAAAAATTTTACAAGATCGTTTATTTAAAAATCCAAAAATTGAAGTAATTTGGAATCATTCTTTAGATGAAGTTTTAGGAAGTGAAAATCCAAAATCAGTAACTGGTGCAAAATTAAAAAATTCTGTTACCGGAGAATTTAAAGAATTAAAAATCGATGGAATTTTTATTGCAATTGGTCACAAACCAAATTCTGATATTTTTAAAAATACTGGTTTAGAAATTGATGCAGAAGGATACATTCTTACCAAGCCAAATTCAACAGCAACAAATATTTCTGGTGTTTTTGCTGCTGGTGATATACAAGATAGAATATATCGTCAAGCAGTTACCGCAGCAGGAACTGGTTGTATGGCAGCTTTAGAAATTGAAAAATTTTTAGCGCATTAATCTCGAAAAAAATATATGACTAACGCACTAACCCTTACCGTTGAAAGAAACGGAGTGGCCAATTTAGTTTTTGATTTGCCAAATGAAAAAATAAATAAACTATCCGAGCCAGTAATGCTTGAGCTTGAAAAAGCATTAAATGTAATTGATGGAAATAAAGGGATTAGAGTTTTAATTATCACTTCTTTAAAAAAAGATATTTTTATTGCTGGCGCCGACATCAATGAAATCAAAGAAATTCGCGATCAAAAAACCGCTTATGAAAAAGTTTCTCGCGGACAAAATCTTTTAACCAAACTTGCTAATTTAAAAATTCCAACTGTTGCAGTTATAAACGGCGCCTGCCTTGGTGGTGGCTTAGAATTAGCTCTTGCCTGCACTTACCGCGTTGCAATTTTAAATTCAAAAACTTCTTTGGGGTTGCCAGAAGTTAATCTTGGAATCATTCCCGGATTTGGTGGAACGCAGCGCCTGCCAAAATTAATTGGTCTTAGCGAATCACTAAAAATTATTTTATCTGGAAAACCAGTTGATGCCAATAAAGCCTTTAAAATCGGCTTGATTGACGACATAATTCGTGAAGAATTTATGGAAGAAAAATTGGGTCATTTCTTAACTGAAGTGATAAAATTGGGCAACAATAATCATTATTTAAACAAACGCAAAGAAGCACAAAAGAAAAGATTTATATTTGAAATTTTGTTATTTGGAAAATTTTTAATTATCCATTTAGCAAAAAAAGATTTATATGAAAAAACTAAAGGTCATTACCCTGCCCCATTTTACGCTTTAGAAGTCATCAAAAGAACCTATGGCATGACTTATGGCAGCAGAGGTTTCAAAACTGAATTAGATGCATTTTGCGAGTTAGCTGTTGGTGATATTTCTAAAAATTTAATTGAAATATTTTTTATCAATGAAGAGTTGAAAAAAGATAGTGGAATAGAAAAACTTTCTGAACAAAATATTAAAGAAGTTCGCAGTGCCGCACTTCTTGGCGCTGGAATTATGGGCGGTGGAATTGCTTGGATTTTTGCCAATAATAATATCAATATTCGCATTAAAGATATAACTCAAAGCGCCATTGCACTTGGCTATAATCAGGTTATAAAAATTTTCAATCAATTAAAAAAGATTAGAAAATTAACTGCGCAGCAAGTTGATATGAAAATGGCCAGAATTACTACTGGAGTTGATTATAGCGGATTTACCAATGTTGATTTTGTAATAGAAGCTGTTGTTGAAAATATTGCTATTAAAAAAAGAATTTTAGCTGAAGTTGAAAATGAGGTAAAAAATGATACCGTAATTGCATCAAATACATCTTCTCTTTCGATTTCTAAGATGGCGCAGGCGCTACAAAATCCAGCGCGCTTTGCTGGTATGCATTTTTTTAATCCTGTAAATCGCATGCCTTTAGTTGAGGTAATTTATGGCGAGAAAACCTCTGATGAAACAATTGCAACCATCGTAAAAGCTTCAAAAAAATTAGGAAAAACTCCAATTGTAGTAAAAGATGTTCCAGGATTTTTGGTTAATAGAATATTATTGCCATATATGAATGAAGCCGCTTATTTGCTGCAAGATGGCGCCGATATTATTAAAGTTGACAAAACAATCGAAAATTTTGGCATGCCCATGGGGCCTTTCATTTTAGCTGACGTAGTTGGAATTGATGTTGGGGTAAAAGTTGCCCACTCCTTATATGAAGGCTATGGCGAAAGAATGAAAGTTGCCAATATCTTGGATGAAATTTATAATAATCATAAAGAATTACTGGGGAAAAAATCTAAAAAAGGATTTTATATTTACGGCTTTAATGACAAACAAACTGAAATAAATTCAGAGATTGCAAATTTGGTTCAAGAAATCAGAAAACAAGAAAAAATTTATCCAACTTATATAACTGAAGTTGAAATTATTAATCGCTGCATATTAACTATGGTTAATGAGGCTTGTAAATGCTTAGAAGAAGGTGTGGTAAAAAATGCCAGATATCTTGATATGGCAATGATTATGGGATGTGGATTTCCAGCTTTTAGAGGCGGTGTTTTAAAATATGCCGATTCAATTGGAACTAAAGAAATTGTAAAAAAATTACAATCATTGCATAACAAACACGGCTTAAGATTTGAACCTTCAAAACTACTTTTGGAGATGGCAAAAACTGATTCAAAATTTTATAATTAAACATGCCAGATAGTTCCAACACAACTAAACCTATTGATTTTGCTGAGCTGAAAGATTTTATTGACAAAGTAAGAATCGAGGTTCTTTCTACTGATTCATCAAAATTAAATGATGCTCAAAACGCATTTTTAAAAGATATTCCTGCAGAATTAAATGAATATCTTATCGATATATTGCCGGCACTAGAAGCGAATCTCAAAGAAAGTCAAATCATCATAGATGCTTTAATACAAAAAAAATCAAAAACTGAAGAAGAGAAAACTGAAGTTATCGTTGCTTTAGAAAGAAAAAAACAAACAGAAGAGATATTAAAAGCTGTTATTCAGGATATTTTTGTTAAGGCCTGCTCTGCTCCAAAAATAGAAATTGAGCAATTATTAGAATTTCAGAAAAAATTTTCTATAGATGGCAAAGATTTTGATTATTCTAAAAAAAGCTCTAATCCTTTTGCCGCGTCTTTAGCCTGCAATAGAAGCGTGGAAGATTTGCAAAAATTAGTTAATGAAGGAAATTGCAATCCTAAATTTACAGATGAAAATGGCAATAATCTTGCTCATTATGTTGCAGAGCTGCAGGCTGGAGAAAACGCCATGAAATTCGCCAAAGATAACGGAGTTGATATTGGTGCAAAAAACAAAGATGGAATAACTGCCTTAGATATTGCCAAAAGAAATGGTGATGAAAAATTGGCTGGATTTTTAGAAAATAATACCACTAGAGAATCTTTTGCTTCAAGGCAAAGACAAGCTCCAAGAAGACAATTAAAACCAATGGCGCGAACTGCATCAACAAAAACCAACACAACTCAAATAAACACTCAAGATATATATTTTGAAGATGAGAATGTAAGTAAAAAAGATGGGCAAAACAAAGAAAATTGGCTTCAATTTAAAACTACAGATAATGATATTGATCTAGACTTAGAAGAGCCATTTGATTTTGACCTTTTTTTGGAAAATATACAATCAGCTTTTCAAA
>CALBSF010000266.1 GCA_937927795.1 uncultured Rickettsiales bacterium | reverse complement strand
CCTGAAACAACATTTGACCAAACAGTAGAAGAAGCCGTTACAGGTGGTATCAAAAAGATTAATGAAATCATGTATGATACTAACGATGATTGGCAAGACCCCGTAAAAGTCACATTAGAAAAATCAGCAGACAGAACTAAGGGCAATAAAGAAAACTTAGACTATTTAGCCGCAAATATACTTACAAGGGATGCTATCCTTAAATCAGGGTATAACGCATCTAAAATGCTTGAAACAACCCCTATTTGGGCTATGGCTAAAGCGGGTGAAAACATGACCGCAGACCTGCTAAAACAAAAGAAAGCGGAATTTGATATAAAAGTAGAGCCTTTAAAATTCATTCAATTAGACCAACAAGATGATGGTAGCGGAGTAGGAAATGATGATTTTTACAAATACGTTTACGGAGATAAAATATACGATGCTGCAATTAAAGCACACGCAGCTAAAAATCCAAATTTTAAAGAAATATCTTCACTAATAAAATAGTTTAAAACTGGGTTCAAACCCTTTTTTAAACTACTCCCTATTACAAATAGTTTTATAAGTACAATATGTACAAATAGCTTTATCTTCAGTTTTACAAAAATCAATTTTACTTTTACTTTGATTTTTAAAATCATCAAAAATAATTTGTAAAAGTTCCAATTTTTCATTTAAAACAACTTCTTGCTTCAAACTATTTTCAAAAATATCATAGTAAAAGGCTTTTATATTTGTCGTTTCATACAAATTTTTTATTGCTAAAAAATAAAACTCCAATTGAAAATCGCAAGATTTACTATATGTATTTATTGTATCTATTTTCAAGCTTCTTGAAGTTTTATAATCTATTAGCTCATAACTATCTTCAAATTTATCAACTCTATCTATAACTCCAATTAATTCAAATTCATTAAAATTTACAGAAAATTTCTTTTCAATCTCAACTATTTCTCTAGTTTCTAATCTCTTTTTATCATCTTCTAAAAGTTTTTTAATATTATGTTTAAAGACTTCTAAATCAAGAATTAAAAATGGATTGCTACTTTTATATTTTAAAAAAATTTCATTTATATTTGAATTCTTATTTTTATAGTACTCTTCAAGAATACTATGTACTATATTGCCAAGTTCAAAACTCTTCGGAAGTTTAGAAATTGTATGTTCTTTTAGTTTTAAAATATAGTTTAAATACCACTTTCTTTTACACTCTAAAAACATTTTTAAGCCACTTGCTGACCAAGTTTGTTTTGTCAAATCAATATTTAAAAAAATCTCTTCATCTTTATATTCAAGCTTTCTACTCTTGTATAAAATATCTTTGTATTCATCATCATTTGTTGAGATTTTTATATCAGAAAATAACTCATAAGCAAACTTTGAAATATCATCTTCTTTTGATTCAACATAAGAGATAAATATATTCTTTGAAGAGTCAATCAATCTTTTATAATAATATTTTTGAAGGTTCTCTCTATCAATTTTTGTTGGTAAATTTGCCAAATATTTTACTTTTGTAGATAAAAATTTATCTTTTAATCGCGCCCAAATTGTTAAAGAATATTTAGTAAAAAATGGAATTTTAGAAAATGTTATTGAAATTAAATCAATTGGCGAAGATTTTCCTGATATTATTAATCAAGATGGTGAGTTAAAGCAAGCTAATCGCAGGGTTGGAATTTATATTTTAAAAGGAGTGGGTTCAGTTTTAGAATATTCAATGCCATTGATTCAAAATAAAGTTTATCAAAGCGAAATTAAAGAAGTGCGTAAAAAACGTGGTTTAAAAAAATGAACAGGTTTTTAGAAAAAAAGATAGTTGTCAAGATAGGCTCATCATTGCTGGTTGAAAATGGCGTTTTGCGTGAAAAATGGTTAAAGAATTTTGCTGAAAATTTTGCTGAATTAGTAAATAAAAAAACTCAAATTGTTATTGTTACATCTGGCGCAATTGCTCTTGGAAGAGATATTTTTGGTGATCATAAATTGATGCTTGAAGAAAAGCAGGCCGCAGCAGCGATTGGTCAAATTAATTTAATGTCAAATTACCGCGATATATTTAAAAAATTTGATTTAAATATCGCGCAAATTCTTCTTACAGCCTCGGATTGCAACTCTCGGCAGCGTTATTTAAATTCTCAAAATACTATTGAAACTTTGTTAAAAAATCGCGTTATTCCAATTATAAATGAGAATGATTCGGTGGCGGTTGATGAAATTAAAATTGGTGATAATGACCGCCTGGCAGCTAGAGTGGCCCAGATGATATCGGCTGATTTATTGATTTTATTTTCTGACATTGATGGTCTTTATGATAAAAATCCAAATAAAAAAGATGCTAAGTTTATTTTTCAAGTAGATAAAATTACCAAAGAAATTGAAAATATGGCTGAAGGCTCAGGCTCTAAGGTTGGAACTGGTGGAATGATTACCAAAATTCAAGCAGCAAAAATGGCTTGTTTGGCGGGTTGCAAAACCATTATTACTAGTGGAGTTGAGCAAAATTGTTTAAAAAATTTATTTTTTGGTGAAAAAAAATATACAATTTTTAATGGTGAAAAATCAAATAAATCGCGTAAAAAATGGCTTTCAGGGCTTATTAATGCTAGCGGGGAAGTTATAATTAATAATTGTGCTAAAGAAGTTTTATTAAATAAAAAAACCAGTCTTTTGCCAATTGGGGCGGTAAAAATAAAAGGTGATTTTAAGGCAGGAGATGCAATTTTTATCAAAGATGAACAAGGTAATCATATTGCCAGCGGAATCTCTAATTACGCGGCTTTGGAAGTGAAAAAAATTCTAGAAAAAAAATCACATGAGGTAAAAGAAATTTTAGGAAAATTAGCTAAAAAAGAGTTGGTGCACATCGATAATTTGGTGGTTGTTTATGAAGCTATATAGTCGCTATATTTTAAACAGAGTTATAGTTAGTTTTTTTGGAGTTCTATGCATATTAATAACACTAATCTGGTTTAGCAGAGCGATTAGTTTTGTAAAATATATTACAGAAAATGGCATTGAATTAAGTAAATTTTTTTATTTATTCGCTTTAATTTTGCCATGGCTTTTGCTTTTTATTGTTCCGGTTTCGTTCTTTGCTGGAGTCCTTTTGGTCTATAATCGCCTGATAAATAGCAATGAAATTACCATCCTAAAAAATTCCGGATTAACAAAAATTCAGATATATAAACCCGTCGCTTCTTTTTCAATATTAATTTCATTAATTTGTTTTTTAATCGCATTTTTTTTAATGCCCTTTGCTAACAGAGAATTAAGAGGTATTCGTGAAGATTTAAAAAATAATTATGCTAATTTAGCTTTTAATCCCAAGACTTTTGAGACTCTAAAAAATTTAACAATTTACGCAAAAGATCGGGATAAAAATAATAAATTATTAGGAATTTTGCTTCACGACGAAAGGTCTCTAGATCACTCCATTACTATCACGGCAAGAAATGGAGTTATAAGAAGTAATGACGATGCTTCGCTGCTTTATATGGAAGAAGGAACCTTGCAAAAATATAATTATCGGGAAAGAAAAACGGATATTTTATATTTTGATGATTATGTTTTTAATCTCACTGAAGGGGAGGGTGAGTCTTCAAGCGGTTATTTTAAGCCAAAAGAAAGATATTTAGCGGAATTAATTTTTCTTAAAGCCGATGCTTCGATAGATGAAATTGAAGGTTGTCGCTCTGAATTAAATCAAAGATTAACTTATCCGCTTTTACCAATAGTTTTTTCCATGATTGCTTTGGCCTTTGTTTTAAGGGGTCAGTTTAGCAGAAGGGGAAATGCTATGAATGTTGCGCTTGCAATAGGGGTGGCAACAATATTTTTGATATTAAATATATCGAGTTATAAATTGATAGAATCTTCAGCAAAATATATTCCGCTTTTATATTTAAATATGGCGATATTTGTTTTGATTTCCTTAAAAATGTTAAATGATAAGAAGTGAGAGTTTTTAAATTAGTTAACATATATATTGCCAAAGGATTTTTAGTAAAATTTTTGCAAATTTTACTGGGATTTTCTTTGTTAATTTTCTTTGTTAACTTTCTTGACATATCGGATAAAGCGCAAGAAAACAAAATTTCTTTTGCGCAAACTGTATTCATCGCATTTTTGCAAATTCCTGATTTTTTAAATGATGTTGTAAGTTCCTTGGTTTTGATTGCCGCAATTATAACTTTTTTTATTTTTTCTTCTAGAAGCGAGATAACAATTATGAGAGCTAGTGGGCTTTCTTTATGGCGAATATTAATGCCAATTTCGCTGGCTGCATTTTTTCTTGGAATTTTTTGGGTTGCTATTTTTAATCCTATCGCCATTAAAATGGTTAAAAAATCAGACTCTTTGCAAAGGCAAAAATTTCAGAATAATTCTCGTGAAGTTGTTGTGGCGCCAAAAAATAGCATTTGGTTAAAACAAGAAAATATTTTAAATCGCAAAGAAGAGTTGGTAATTCAGGCTAGAGATGCTTTGCAAGAAAATTTGGAATTTAGAAATGTCACAATATGGTTTTTTGATAAAAATAATCAATTTTATAAAAAAATTGATGTTCAAACTATGTTTTTACTCAAAGATGAATGGTTATTGAAAGATTTGATTGTAAATGATAAGGATCATTTAAATCAAAAAATAGCTGAAGCTACTATTAAAACCGATTTAGATGGAAAATTTATTATGAAAAAAATAGTTAATAATTTTCAAAATGTGAAATTATTTTCTATTTTTGAATTGCCAAAATTAATAACAGAAATGAATAATTCTGGTTTTTCAGTTACAAAATTTAAGGTATATTTTCAATCTTTATTGATAACTCCAATATTATTCGTGGCGATGGTCTTACTTGCCTGCTTTTTTGGCCTTAATCACGTTAGGAATAATAATGCAATTTTAATGATTTTTCTTGGAATTATTGCTGGATTATTGCTTTATATAACTTCAAGCGTTATTATGACCTTTGGTTCTTCTGGAATAATTTCAATTTTTGCTTCAACTTGGGTTATTGCCTTGATTTGTCTATCTTTAGGAATTTTATTGATTTACAAAAAAGAGAATTTATAACTGCTAATCATATTTAATCTTTATTTACTTAAGCTTTATGAAAAATAAAATTCTTTCATTATTTTTAGTCGCTGCTTTAACTCTTACAGCTTCTTGCTCTAAAAAAGATGCAAAAAAAATTGATGCTGGCGATTTATCTAACTTACCAGCTTGGGTTTTAGATCCAAATGTTGAAGGTGGAGTTGCTGCAGTTGGTATTGCAAGCCCATCTCAAGGTGGAATTAAATTTCAGATTCCAAAAGCAGAACTTGATGCAAAAGCTAATATTGCCGCAATTATTCAATCTGAAATGAGTAGAATTACCAAGGATTCTCTAAGATCAGCAGATGTTAATGGTAAAGATGATGTTGAACAATTTTTTGCTCAAGCAACTAAAGAAGTTGTAAAAGATCTGCCTTTATCTGGCGTGAAAAGAATCAATATTTTCCGCGATAAAGATGGAACTCTTTATGTTCACATGGTTTTGAAAAATGATGATTACTCTAAATTTTTAGAAAATGGTGAAAAATCATTATCAGCTAAATTAGCAAAATCAAATTTGAGCCGCGAGAATATTGATAAATCTCAAGCTGCTACTAAAGAATTATTTGATGAATTAGAAAAAGAAAGAAGCAAATAAAATGAAAAAAATCTTAATCTTATCAATTTTGCTTGCGGTTTTTTCTTGCACTTCAGTTAATGGAGAGCTAGAAAAAACTGCCAAGGCTGGCGCCGCTTCAAATAGAATCAATTCTAGCGAACAAAATAATAGAGATATTTTTAAAGAGATGGAATAGATGAGACTTTTTTTTGCTATATCAATATTCCTATCTTTTCTTGCTAACTCTTACGCTAAAGATCAAAATTTAGGTGATTTGCCCTCCTTTTATATTACCCCAAAATCAAACGATGCTGAATATTTATATGGCGTTGCTGAAGGCTATACTTTGGAAGAAGCTACTAAATATGCTCTTGTTGATGCGGCTGCGCGCTTGATGGTAAGCGTTTCGTCGGAATCAAATTTGGTTCGCGAAGAAAATCAAGGCAGATCGGAAGAGCACACGTCTGAGCTCCAGTCACATCACGTT
>CALBSF010000265.1 GCA_937927795.1 uncultured Rickettsiales bacterium | reverse complement strand
ATGCTTTTAATTATGCTTATAAAGATTCTGGAGCCTTTGGAATTTATGCGGGCACTACTCCTGAAAAGGCTAATGAATTAATTAAAGCAACTATTGGTGAGATTAAAAAGGTTTGCCAGAAAATTACCGATAAAGAATTGCAAAGAGTTAAAACGCAATTTGAAGCTAGCTTGTTGATGTCAAAAGAAAGTACTAGTGCTAGAATGCAAAAATTAGGCTCTGATATTTTTATTAAAAATCGCATAATTTCAGACCAAGAAATTACCAAAGAAATTTTGGCAATTAATAAGGCGCAATTAATAAAAATGGCTGATAAAATTTTTACCTCAACTAAGCCAACATTTGCTGGAATTGGCAAGGTTGGTAAATTAAATAATAAAATAAAAATTGCTTAAGTGAATTAAAAATGGATTGCTTTACTTACGTTCGAGATGACAGTTTGGCGTAAGTTATGTGGCGCAAGTTATGGCAATTTGGCGTAAGTAAAGCAATCCATAATTATAAATAATAAATAAAAATATGATAAAAATTGCACCTTCAATTCTTTCGGCAGATTTTTCTAGGCTTGGTCAAGAGATTTTAGCAATTGAAAATGCTGCGGCTGATTATGTTCATATTGATGTGATGGACGGATCTTTTGTTCCTAACATTACAATTGGAAATGAAGTGGTGAAATCGTTAAGAAAGGTTTCTAGCCTTCCTTTTGATGTGCATTTAATGATCAATAATCCTGATAATCACGTTGAAGCTTTTGCTAAAGCGGGCGCAAATATAATTACAATTCACGCTGAAGCCTCAATTCATCTAGATCGCAGCCTTGCTTTGATTAAATCTTTAGGAGTTAAGGCGGGAGTTTCAATTGTGCCATCAACTAGTGAAGATGTTTTAGATTATATTTTAGAAAAATTGGATTTAATTTTGGTGATGAGTGTTAATCCTGGATTTGGCGGGCAAAAATTTTTATATTCACAGCTTAAAAAAATTGAAAATATTAGAAAAAAAATTGATAAATTAGGCAAAAATATTGAACTTGAAGTTGATGGTGGAATTAATCAAGAAACCGCTAAATTAGCGGTTGAAGCGGGTGCAAATGTTTTGGTTTCTGGTTCATATATTTTTGGATCACCAAATTACGGACAAGCAATTTCTAGTTTAAAAACATGGTAAAATATGTAGTTTATGGGCTTGGAATTTCAGGAATTTCAGCGATAAAATTTTTAGCAAAAAATCATGAAGTTATTGCAACTGATGATAATGAAAAGTCGATTTTAGATGCAAAAAATAAATTAAATTTACCGCAAGTAAAATTTCTTAAACCGCAGGAAATTAATTTTGATGGCGATACAGTAATTAGCTTTTCTCCAGGCATTCCACTTTATTTTCCAAATCCACATAAAATTTTAGAAATAGTTAAAAAAACTGGAGCAAAATTAGCTTGTGATTTGGAGATTTTTTATCAAGAAAAATCACAAAATGAATTTATTGCAATTACCGGAACTAATGGAAAATCAACCACTACAGCGCTTACAGGGTTTATTTTAAAAGAGCTTGGAATTGATGCGGATGTTGGTGGAAACATTGGAATTCCATGTTTTGAATTAATGGAAAGTGATAATAAAACCCATGTTTTTGAAACTTCTTCTTATCAATTAGATTTATTATCACAAAGTCATTTTCACATCACCGCTCTTTTAAATATAACGCCAGATCATATTGACAGACACGGATCTTTAGAAGGTTATATCAAAGCAAAAAAGAGAATTTTTAGAAACCAAAATGAAAATGATTTTGCTTTAATTGATGTTGATAACCACAATTCTCATAAAGTTTTTCAAGATTTGCAAAATGATCACAGCTTTAAAGCGAAATTAATTCCAATTTCAACTCTTAAAATACAAAAAGGCGGTGTTGCTTTAATTGATGGAATTTTATTTAACGATATTGGTGGTATTGGTTCAAAATTAGAATTGAAATCTGATTTTTTAAAGGGAAATCATAATGATCAAAATATGGCTTTTGCTTTTGCAATTGCTTATTTAAAGCTTCGAGCGGGGGAAGAGAAAATTATTGAATCGATAAAAAAATTTCCTGGGCTTAAGCATCGCCTGCAGCTGGTTGGGCAGATTGACAATATAAAATTCATCAATGACAGCAAGGCGACTAATGCGCAGTCAACGCAAAATGCTTTAAAATCATATGATAATATTTTTTGGATTTTAGGTGGAAAAGCAAAAGACGGTGGAATATCAAGTTTAAAACCATATTTTAATAAAATTACAAAAGCTTATCTAATTGGCGATGCAAGCGAAGAATTTGCAAAAACACTAGCTGAGAGTGGGGTTTTTTTTGAAAAATGTGATAATTTACAAAATGCCTTCGAAAAGTCGGTTTTTGATGCAAAAAATAATAGCTTATCTCAAAAAAATATTTTATTATCGCCGGCGTGCGCCTCTTTTGATCAATGGAAGAATTTTGAAGAAAGGGGCGATTATTTTTGCAAGCTAGTTGATGATTTACAGGATTCTACAAAGCGATAGTCTGTTAAAAACTGCCAAGATCTCAACCGTTGTTGTTGCTTTATTTTTAACTTTTTTGGTGATTTTTTACTCGCCAAAAACCATGTCTGCGCTTACGGATGATTGTGCTAGCCTTGGAAATGCAGCAAATCCTGGAGTAAACTGTTCTTTTTTTGGACTGCCTCGTTGCCCAACTCTAGCATCTTCGGTAACACCAAATCACCGAGTAAATTGCGCAGATTTAGTTGATTTACCCCTTTGCACCGAGCTTAATAGAAATGGCTCTAGTGTTTGGGCGGGAAAAAATTGCGTAAAAGAATGTAGCGATCCTTCTTTTGTTAATCCAAATGGAAGCGCTAGCCCAGCCTTAGTTAGAGGCGTTGATTACGCTATTTTCAATCAGCATTGCGTTAGGTTTTGCGATAGCCCGGAAAATGGATTTACCCAAACTTTAGCTGAAGGCAGTAATTGCGTTGCTAGAAGATGTCATCAATTGCCAGATGGAGTTGATCCAACGCCTTCTAATTGCACTAATTTATCTTGCAAGTTACTAACCACCGATGAGCTTAGTGCTAATAAATTTGATTTTACTCCTCCAGCCAATTACGATCCAGACTCTCCAAATGCGGCAAGACCTAAAAAATATTGCGAAGGTGATAATTTAAAATGTTATGAATTTTCGCAGGAAAAACTAAGATATGTTGGAAATGGTAATAGAATTAGGGCGGTAAATCCAATATGCGTTAGGCATAATTGCAGGTCAACCGCTCCAAGTTGTGGAGTTGATGAAATTACAAATTACATTGAATCAAGATCAGCTTCTTATGTTGCGGAATATAGACAGAGAGTTAATTCAGGTGAGGATTTAAATAATCCATATTACTGCAATCCAATTTCTTGTAAGCCAATATTAATTTCGCAATATCGCTGCGAGCCTCAAAATAGTGATAATCCAACTACTCCAAATATTGTTTGCGATCTTTCTGGCGGGGGCTCAAATTGTGACTCTGATGGGTTTTGTAAGGCAACTCTTGATTGTAATCGCACTAGTGACGATGAAAATGGCAATGGTGTCATTTCTGATTCTGAAAGAGCGAGAGGAATTGCCAGAAGAAATGCTTGTATGTCTTCGGTTGAAAATGAAGATGGAACCATAGGAACGGCGCAAGATGTTACTGATGCTTGGTTTTATCGTCCAAAACCATTTGAAGGCAAGGCAACCAAATGGAGTGATAATGATGAAGGTGATGATGATTCGGGCATTTTAAGAAACTTCAGTTCTGATCTTTGTTATGATAAATGGGATTTTTTACATAAATGGGGAACTAACACTGTTGTGTTTGGATGGGCTCACTCATTAAATCTTCCTGATCACACTAGGTCGCCAGGAATGTGTGGGGTTAATAAAATTGGAGACCAAGGCCTTGGATATGGTTATCTTTGTGGAACTCATGGTAATTTTTATTCTAAGGTTAGTGATGATGTTGCTTATCATAAAGGCTATGTTGTAACTAATTTTACTGAAGGAGATGCAATTCATCAAGTAACAGTTTGTGTTAGATATGTTAATACTCTTCATCCTTGGGATGGTGGTTCTGAATCTTGCGGCAGAAGGCAATGTGCGGTTAGTTGTGGAATGAGTTTATGTAGTAGTCAACAATGTGGTTTTGATGTTTGTAGAACTTTAACAGTAAAAGATTCAAGTCCACAAGATTGCATGATGAAAAGTGACGTATTTAATGGCAATCCAGATAAGGATTGCATGGCAAGGTTAGGCGGCGGCGCTTCAGTGGATTCTTATCTTAGAGTTAGGGCGGTTAAATATGATAATAAAATCTGTACATTCTTAGATGTTAAAGGACAATTAGCTTATAAAAGAAATTTTTTAAATGGCTCTGAAAGAATATCTGATCCGCTACCAGGCGGCGGCACTAAATATACCTGTCTTTCTGGACAAATAAGCTCTGATAATGCTTCTTGCGTGGGTGGCAAAGATAGTC
Source organism: uncultured Rickettsiales bacterium (assembly GCA_937927795.1). GTDB lineage: Bacteria > Pseudomonadota > Alphaproteobacteria > Rickettsiales > UBA1997 > UBA2645. The sequence goes on along the minus strand of CALBSF010000265.1, from coordinate 4,461 downwards.
ATGATGATAAGGGTTTGGCTGATAAGTGGCGAGTTAACTTACATATTCCTTATATTCAAGATAATCAGCCAAATCTTGATGGATATATTGATCGTGATGGCAGATTTTTTGCGGCCCAAAATTGTATAAAAGCTCCTTTAAGAATTTCTCCGCCAATTTTTCCAAATGTTGGAACTGCTAATAATGCCACAACATTATTTACTCCACCAATTTTTATTGACAATGTTAGATCAAAAAGGGGAGGGTCGCGTGTTTATGGCGCTGATGGCGGGCTTGGGGTAACTGACTTTAATTATCCAGAAATAGAGGTAAAATTTGGACTTAAATCTCAAATCCTGAGTCTTGGTCTTGGATTAACTGGTAATGAAAGCTCTAATCCGGCGCCAGATCCACTTGCAAGCGCTTTGATGGATTCTGGAATAAAAGGTCTAGAATATAAGGTCAATGTGTTCGTTAAAAAAGAATTTAATGAATCAGGTGCGCCAATTTTTTGTTTATATGAAAGAATCAATAATTCCAGTGGAAATCCAATTACTCCTGCAAGAAGGGGATGCGTAAGAAGAGCCTTTCCTGATATTGACAATTCTAAGGCAAAATTCATAAATCCGCTTCTTGATTTAAAAACAGTTGCTATATCTAGGGTGGCAATTTCAAATCAAATTAATAATTCCAAGCTTTCTTTAAGATATTGCTCTGGCGCTAATTGCACTAACTCATTGGAATTTCAAAACCCAGATGCTGATAATTTAGTTTGTAAGAGTGATGTTGAGGGTTATAAAATCTGCTCAAAAAGAGAAAAATGCAGCGAATTAAATGTTGAATGTGTGCAAAATGAAGTTAATTATCAAAATGCAAGAAATAGTGGGCAATCAACTATAGCCTTTGAACAATATCGTCGATACTGCACCAATCTGCTTTTATCATGCAATGCTAAGCGTGGAATTAATGATGCGTCGGCTAGTCTTTTAGATCAAAATCCTAGTCAAAGTGCTGTAAATGCAAGATTATATGGTTGGTTTAATGAAATATGTATTGCTAAAGGTTTTGAAAGTAAAATTAAAAATATCGTAGCCTTTGCCAGAGTTGGTTCTAATAAAGGTAAATGTGTTGTAAGTGCAATGAGTCCTTATCTAACGGATGGAAATCCGGCAACAAATTGTGATTCTGGTGGTAAGGCTCCAAACTGTCTTTGTGAAGAACCGGATCCTGATTTAACAGATCTAGATTATAGCAATGTTGGTCAAGAGGTGAGGGCGCAAACCTACAGAGAAGCTGGTCTATGTATTGATATGCCGCAGCCGCAATTATGTCCAGCAATTAGATATAATCTTACGCCTGGAGCAAATGATGATTCAGATTATGTTTTGCATTCATTAAATAAACAGCCAAATCTTGATGGAAGCACTAATTATGAAAACTCAGCTGGAGTTCATTTATCTCATAAATATAGAAGTTTTGGAAGTGCGAGTAATCCAACAATTGCATTAAAAGGACATGCCGAGTTTCCTGCTGTGTTGGTAGGAACAACTAATGCAATTGGAGATTGTAAAGGTTATTGGAAAAAAGTTTCTCAAACCGTTAATCCACAAATGAGCTGTGTTTACGATAGTAGTGGCAATGCCGTTTGGGAAGAAAATGTTAGAAATCAATGTATTAGATATTCTTGTAATGCCATCACTACGGCGGGTCCTGATAGCAACGGGGTTTATCAAGGATTTTATAGTTCAGGAGAAGTTGGTGAAAATGTTGGTTTAGCTAATGGTTATGCAACTTGGCCTTTATTTACCAAAACCACAGATTCTTTAGAAAATGTTTCTGCCACTGGTTGTATAACTGGTTTTAGAAAAGCAGAAGATGAAAATCATCCAGTGGAAATATTGAAAGATAGAGATGGCTTTATTGTTGGTTACTCAGGAGGGCTTACCCCAGCTCGTCAATGTAATCAAATTGGTAATTATTTGCCTACAATTGCTAATAGATGCGTTAGAATTTCTTGCCCGGCTATAAGGCCGCCAGAAAATCCACAAAATCCTAGTGATTGGCAAAAATGGAATGCGGTTGGTGGTGCAACATTTAAGGCCATAGAGGCTTCAAGAAGCGCTACCATAGCTCAAAGAAATCCTGAATCAGTTCAAACTGGGGAGTGTAATGAAGCGCTTGGTTTTTTCCAAGTTGGTGAAAATTCTCCTCCAACTTTAGAATGTGATCACTTAGGTAATTGGAGAAATCTAGATAATCGCTGCGTAACCAGATGTAAAGAGGTTTCGGATCTTAGCTTGGCTGCAGATGCTAGTAATGGATTTGCTTATTGGAATGCTCAAAATAATGTTCCTACTAATGGAGAACTTGATGGTTCTATGAATACTACTCTTGGCGCGGGTGGATGTGTCATAAAAGATGGTATTAGCTATAAGCGTTATCCTTATCCGCCTTTAAAAGACAAATATGGTCAATATTTCACATTAGCATCTTTAGGAACATATAGATCAGATGCGGATCCACTAGATTCTGCTCATCGTAATATACCGATGGATGTTACCCAAGATACTAGAGCAGTAAAATTCCCAGAAAGAGTTTGTAAATCGGTAGTATTAACTGGTAATTTAGTTAACGGGGTGAATAAGTGGGAAGAGCCTTCATCTAGCTGTATTAATAAATGTCCAGGGTTTAGTCCGCCAGATTCTAAGAAAAATGATCCAATCACAGCTGATTCTTTTAGATACGGAGATCCAAGATTTGGAGTTGGAAGAACTAAACATAAAATTTCATCTGAAGCTACTTCAACAGAAATTATCTTAAATTGGGCAAGCACTAATTTTGGAGAAGATGCTTATATTAGTAATTGTGGGGAAGTTTCTGCTAATCATTTTGAAGGAGAAGGCCGCAATAATGGCTGTTATGTGATTCGTCGTCATTGTGGTGATGATGGCAGATGGGAAGATCCGGCGCCAGTTTGCGTAGCACATGGCTCTGCAGATCCAGATGGTCAAGCAGGAGGAAGGGTAGGCTTTGCTTATTATAATACCGGAACTAACAAGGGTCTTGAAAATTCAACGCCGGCAGGTGAGAGTTCTGCTATCGTTACGGGTTCTTGTATAGCTGGATATTGGAAAACAAATCGTGATCAAGGAAGTGCGCCGCAAAGAAAATGCACTTATAAAGATAGTGCAAAAAATATCGATCAAGTTTACTGGGCGATGGTGAGTGATAAGGTTGATTGTGAATTAAAAAAATGCGCCGCTTCTACAATAAGAGGTGATAGGTTTAGAACGCAAGATACGGCAGTTGAAGAAAGCAACGTTAATGCCACTCAACCAATTACTTGCTTGACTGGTGGTGCCACGCTTGGTTTTGATGCCCAAGGAAACAGACTAAACTTACCTAGTATCAGATGTCAAGCTGATGGAACATGGTCTACTACTATAGATAATATTAATAATTGTAGAAGGGGGTGTGTTTTAAATAATGCTTTTAGTGGCGATGGTACGGAGCATGTTGATAATGTGGGTAGCGGTAATGGTCTTTACTTTGATCGACCTGCAGTTATTGGCGATACCAATGCTTTAGTTGCAGATGAATTTGAACTTACAAATACTTTTTCAGATGAGGCGGGTGGCTGCGATAAATATGCTAAATCCTATAAATGTAGAGATGGTGCTTGGTTAACCCCAGTTAGAATAAGTAGGAATGAAGGTCAATTAAATAATAGATGTAATTTATCTTATGTTTATAATTGGACTAATAATAGTTGGGCAGAAATTGGGGCTTCTGAAAATAACGGGGTTGTTTGTAACTATAATTCAAGAGCGACTGGAGCTAGTCAAACCACAAATCAAGCTGGATTTGGCAGGCTTGCAACATGTCCAGCTCAAAGCATTACTGGTCAGACAATTCAATATCAAATCAATGTTAGAGATAATTAATATATAACAACTAAAAACAAATCATGATTTCAATAATAATGGGCAGTCAATCAGATTTTTCAACTATGCAGCATGCATGTCAAATTTTTGACGACTTTAAAATAAAATATGAAACTAAAATAATTTCTGCACATCGAACTCCAAAAAGACTTTATGAATTTTGTGAATCAGCTAGGAAGCGCGGTGTAAAAATTATCATTGCTGGTGCTGGTGGCGCAGCGCACTTGCCAGGAATGGCGGCTGCTTTAACTGATGTTCCAGTTCTTGGTGTTCCAGTTGAAAGTAAAGCTTTAAAAGGATTAGATTCATTGCTGTCTATAGCTCAAATGCCAGCAGGAATTCCAGTTGGAACTCTTGCAATTGGTGAAGCTGGAGCAAAAAATGCAGCACTACTTGCAATTGCAATTCTAGCCATCTATGATGAAGATCTTGCTAAAAAACTACAAAAGTTTAGAAGTAAGCAAACTTCAATGGTTAAACTTCTACCAAGTTTAACTAAGTAATCTCAAGGATTATAGAGGCATTGCTAAAAACAACT
>CALBSF010000264.1 GCA_937927795.1 uncultured Rickettsiales bacterium | reverse complement strand
AATATTCCAAATACTATCAAGGTTTCCATCAGTTGTGATGTTATATCTTTTGATAATGGAAAAGTTAAAAAAACTTATCAAACAAGCCCAAACGTAAAGGCTGTATTTGAGAATGATCAAATAAAACTTTCTGCAACTGATAAATCCATTCCAGATGCATCAATGTTTGTTGGGATGAATAGAAGCAATATTAATAATATTGTTAAAGGACTACAAACTCCTTTCAAAACCGTTTTGGAAATCAACGGCGTTGGTTACAAAGCTTTGGTTGAAAAAAGAGTTCTAGTATTAACACTTGGCTATAGTCATGAAATTTTCTATGCCCTTCCAGAAGGAATTACTGCAGTTTTTGAAAAACCAAATCTTGTTATCATCACTGGTGACAATAAAATATTGGTTGGTCAAGTTGCCGCAGAACTAATTTCTTTTAGAAAACCTGAGCCTTATAAAGGAAAAGGTGTTAAAGTTTCTGGAAAAGCAATCTTGAGAAAAGAAGGTAAGAAAAAATAATAAAACTTATGTTAACTAATTACGAAAGAAGAAAATTTAGAGTTAGAAATAAAATTGCAAAATGCAATAAAACTCTACGTCCAAGAGTTGTGATCACTAGATCTAATATCAACATCTATGCTCAATTAATTAATGTTGAAGGAAAGGTTTTAAAATCTTTTTCAACTTTAAATTTCAAAGAGTCAAAAAAAATTAGTGGTCTTGAAAAAGCTAAATTAGTTGGTAAAGAATTTGCACAACTTTGTTTAAAAGATGGCTTCAAAGAAGTTGTTTTTGACAAAGGGGCCTATATTTATCATGGTCGCGTTAAAGCTTTTGCTGAAAGCTGCCGCGAAGCCGGATTACAATTTTAATTTATTTTTTAAGATGTCAAAACAAGGAAAAAGCAATAATAATACTAACAACAACGCTTCAGAAACTATTGAAAGATTAGTTTCAATTAATCGCGTTTCTAAAACAGTAAAAGGTGGTAAAAACATGTCTTTTTCTGCACTAGTTATTGTTGGTGATAAAAATGGTCGTGTTGGCTTTGGCAAAGGAAATGCCACTGAGGTATCTGATGCTAAAAATAAAGCTTTTGAAGCAGCTAAAAAAGCAATGACAAAAATATCTCTTAAAGAGGGTCGCACAATACATCACGATGTATTTGGTAGATTTTGCGCTGGTAAAGTTTATTTAAGATCTGCCCCAGCTGGTACTGGAGTTATTGCTGGTGGTCCTATGCGCGCCATTTTTGAATGCGCTGGAATTCATGACGTTGTTGCAAAATCAGTTGGAACTTCAAACCCTTACAATATGGTTGGAGCTACATTTGCAGCACTAAGAGCTTTAATTTCACCAAAAATCGTCGCTGAAAGAAGATCAAAAGAAATTTCTGAGATCGTAAAAAGAAGAAATTCAGCGTTAAAACAAACCAGCGAATAATTGAGGTAGATATGCAATTTGAAGAGTTTTTAAACAAAAAAATAACCGTTTCTCAAATTAAGAGCGGTGCAAAATTTAACAAAAGACAACAAGGAACTTTGATTGGTCTTGGGCTTAGAGGAATTGGAAGTTCTTCTACTTTTCAAGCTTCAAATGAAATTATTGGCATGATCAAAAAAGTTGCTCATGTTATTAAAGTTTCACTTGTTTAAGAATTTAATTTAAGTTGCTATTTTGGCTAACTTACATAACTTACGACTTTAAAATATGTCTATTACTTTACAAGGATTACCAAAAATCAAAAGAAATTCTCGCAAAAGAGTTGGTCGTGGTATCGGCTCTAGCAAAGGAAAAACTGCTGGACGAGGTGTTAAAGGTCAAAAAGCAAGAACTGGTCACCATTCTGTAAAAGGTTTTGAAGGCGGACAAACTCCAATTTACATGAGGCTTCCTAAAAAAGGATTCAAAAATGTTCTTCGCAAGGAATGTGAAGTTGTAAATATTCAAAATATTTTAAATTTTATTGAAAGCAAAAAGCTTGATTCAACATCAGAAATAAATAAAGAAAAATTAGCTGAAGCTGGTTTAATTAAAAATAAAAATTCGAAAGTAAAGCTCATCATGGGTAAAAAAGAAGTTTCACAAAAACTTAAAATTACCGTTGATCTTTACTCTGAAAAAGCAAAAGTTTTTGCTTAAATAAAATATAAATAGCTATAAAATCACCCTAACCTATCTGGTTAAATTTTCTTATAGCTATTTTCAAATTTTTTATCCTTATCACAATAAACATCAAACTTTATAATTGTGTCAAAATCTAATTTAGAATTAAAGAACAGGATATTATTTACGCTATTCATTCTGCTTATCTATAGATTTGGCACTTTCGTGCCTATTCCAGGAATTAATTCTGAAGTATTAAAACAATTTTTCTCAAGCTCTTCTGCAAATATTTTTGGCATGATCAATCTTTTCTCAGGCGGAGCCTTGGAAAGAATGAGTATATTCGCTCTTAATATCATGCCTTATATCACCTCTTCAATCATTATGCAGCTTTTAAGCTCAATGTATAAAGGTCTAGCTGAATTGAAAAAAGAAGGAGAATATGGTCGTGCAAAAATCAATCAATATACTCGTTATTTAACCATAGTATTAGCCTTTTTCCAATCAATGGGGGTTTATTATGCATTATCTAATGCCGAACATAATGCTTTTATTTCCGACTCAAATATTTTTATGTGGACAACTTGCGTTAGTTTAGTTGGTGGCACAGTGATGTTAATGTGGTTTGGCGAAAGAATCACCAACTCTGGAATTGGTAATGGAATCTCTTTAATCATATTCGTTGGAATTGTATCATCCCTGCCCTCAACTATTGTGCAAGTTTTGGATTTATCAAGAACCGGAGTTTATTCTTGGTTAATGGTGGTTTTGTTTTTTGTATTATTTGCAGGCTTTTTGATGCTAGTTTGCTTTGTAGAAAAAACTTATCGCCGCATAAAAATTCAATATCCTAATGCCGCAATGATGAAAGCCTCAGGCATGAGTGATTCTTCTTTTTTACCACTAAAAATTAATATTGCTGGGGTTATTCCACCAATTTTTGCAAGCTCTATTTTAATGTTTCCTGCGGCGATTGTTCAGTTTAGCGGTGCTGATGGAGACTTCTTGGTTTCAGCTTTAAGACGCGGTGGCGGAATTTACTTGACTTTATTTGCATCTTTAATTTTATTTTTCTCTTATTTTTATTCTTCAATTATTTTTAATACTGAAGAAGTTGCTAATAACTTAAAGAAAAGTAACTGTTTTATACTTGGAGTTAGACCTGGCAATGCTACTTCTTCTTATCTTGATAAAATAGTATCACGCTTAACTTTAATTGGCGCTGTTTATCTTATATTTGTCTGCATAACACCTGAAATCTTAGTTACTAGATATTCTATTCCACTTCATATTGGCGGAACTGGAATTTTGATTTTAGTAAATGTGGTTTTAGATTTGGTAAATCAGGTTCAGTCTCATTTATTTTCTTCAAAATATGGCTCTACTACTAAAAAAAGAAGGGTGAGAGTTAGGGCATGAGTAATATAATATTTTTAGGAGCTCCAGGTTCTGGGAAAGGAACTCAGGCTGTAATGCTATCAAAAGAATTAAATATTCCAGCAATTTCTACCGGTGAAGCTTTAAGAAAAGAAGTTGAACTTCAAAGTGAAATTGGAAAAAAAGCTAAGTCATATATGGAATCAGGAAAATTGGTTCCTGACGAAGTGGTAGTTGGAATAATTAAAAATCGTATTACTCAAGATGATTGTAAAAATGGCTTCATTTTAGATGGATTTCCAAGAAATTTAAATCAGGCTCAGGTGCTTGAAGAAATGTTATCTTCTGTGGGTAAAAAAATTGACAAAGTATTCAATTTTGAAATTGCAGACGACATTTTAATTAAAAGAATTTCTGGGCGCTTTTCTTGTAAGAAATGTGGTTCAGTATATAACCGTTTTTTCAAAATACCTTTAAAAGAAGGTGTTTGCGACAATTGCGGTTTCGATCAATTTGAAAATAGAGTTGATGATAACGAATCAACGGTAAAGAGCCGTTTGAAGGTTTATTATGACTCAACTTTCGAATTAATTGAGCATTATCAAAAAAAGAACTTGCTTTTTTCGCTAGATGCTGTAAAAACTCTGCCCCTCGTTTTTGAGAGCATAAAAAAAGCAATGTTAATATAATAATAACTTAATTTAGAGGATACTACCTTGGCTAGAATCGCTGGTGTCAACATTCCAAAAGAGAAGCGTTTTGTTATCGCTTTAACTTATATTTACGGAATTGGCAATACTGTTGCAAATAAAATTTGTCACAAACTAAAAATTGACCTTCAACTTAGAACTCACCAAATTAGTGAGGATAAGCTTGCACAGGTTAGAACATTACTTGAAAAAGAATATCCGGTTTTGGAAGGTGATTTAAGAAGAAAAATTTCTTCTGATATCAAAAGACTAATGGATATTGGCTGCTATCGTGGCATAAGACACGTTAAAAAGCTTCCTGTTCGTGGACAAAGAACCCACACTAATGCTAAAACTCGTAAGGGTCGCGGCGTTGCTATTGCTAACAAGAAAAAAGCGGTTAAATAATGACTGAAACTAAAGAACAAAAAAACACTTCAAAAAGTGGTGAGAAGAAAAGCTCAAAAAAGAAAAAAAATATTGCAAGTGGTGTAATTCACGTTTTTGCAAGTTTTAATAATACAATTATCTCTATTAGCGATAATCAAGGCAATATACTTTGCTGGTCTTCAGCTGGTAAACATGGGTTTAAAGGATCTAGAAAAGCTACTCCTTATGCCGCTCAAGTTGCAACAACTCATGCAGTTACTATTGCTAAGGAGCATGGTTTACAAAATGCTATTGTTGAAGTTAGGGGTCCTGGAGTTGGTCGCGAGGCTTCTTTAAGGGCAATTCAAGCTGCTGGAGTTAATGTTAGTATGATTAAAGACATAACTTATCATCCTCATAATGGATGCAGACCTGCTAAACGCAGACGCGTTTAATTCATAGTCGTTTAAAAGCTTTGCTTGTATGTTTCAAATAAAGATTGTAACATGCAGCACTCTTAGAGGTAATAAAGCTTTAGACTTAACGTTAAAATATAAGTTTTAATTAAAAAATATAAAAATATGGCAATTTTAAAAGAAAGCTGGCAGAACCTTACCAAACCTACTTCGGTTGTGGTAAAGGATGGTTATGATAACTTAACTAAATCGGTTATTGTAATGGAGTCTTTTGAAAGAGGATTTGGTAACACTTTAGGAAATGCTTTAAGAAGAGTATTGCTTTCTGCAATCACTGGATTTGCTGTAACTGCAGTTAAAATTGAAGGCGTTCTTCATGAATATAGCGTTATTGAGGGTGTTAAAGAAGATGTTCTTGATATCATCATGAACCTTAAATCTCTAGCAATCATCAAAGAAGACGCTTCTCCTTGCATTTTAAAACTTGTTTCAAATAAAGTTGGTCCAATCTATGCTGGAGATATCGAAACCCCAGCTGGAGTAGAAATTTTCAACAAAGATCTATTGATTTGCACCTTAGACAAAGGAGCAAAAATCAATATGCAAATGACTGTTGAAAGCGGCAAAGGATACGTTGTTTCAGAACAAAATAAAAGAGTTGACCAACAAGTTGGAACTATTGCTATTGACTCAACTTTTAGTCCAGTTAAGAAAGTTGCTTATAAAGTTGAAAATTCTCGTGTTGGACAAATTACTGACTTCGATAAACTGATTTTAGAAATCGATACTAACGGCACTATTTCTCCACAAGACGCTCTAGGAATTGCAGCTAAAATTTTACAAGAACAACTTTCTTTCTTTATCAATTTTGATGTTTCAAAAATTGATGAATCTAGCAGCAAAGTTAGCTTGATTGAACCTGAATTTAATCGCAATTTACTTAAAACAATTGATGAATTAGAGCTTTCTGTTCGTTCTTATAATTGTTTAAAAAATGAAAATATCATTTATGTTGGTGATTTAGTTTCAAAAACTGAGGCTGAAATGCTTAAAACCGCTAATTTCGGTAGAAAATCTTTAAACGAACTTAAAGAAAATCTAAAATCAATGGGCTTGAACTTTGGTATGAAATTAGTAAATTGGCCACCAAAAAACTTTGATGATTTATTAAAAATTAAAAATAAAGAATTTTAAAAATAGTGTTTAAATGATCGATACTTAGAGCTGTCTAAAAAAGACTGAAGCTAAGTATCGGGGAAGTTAAATACCAAGTATTAGTAAATATGAAACATAGAATTAAAGGAAGAAAATTAGGTAGAAATACTGCTCATAGAAAAGCTTTATTGCGCAATTTAGCTAAGGCTTTTCTTCAACATGAATTGATTAAAACTACTTTGCCAAAAGCTAAGGAATTACGTCCTTTTGTTGAAAAAGTAATTACTTTAGCAAAAAAAGATACTCTTGCTAATCGTCGTTTGGCTACTTCTATTCTTGGAAGTCAAGAAATTGCGGACAGATTATTTAAAGAAATTGGTCCAAAAATTTCAGAAAGAAATGGTGGATATACCAGAATTATGAAGTTTGGCTTTAGAACTGGTGACAAGGCTCCAATGGCGGTTATTGAATTGGTTGACAGAGCTCTTGAAACCAAAAGTCCAGAAAAAGAAGTTAAAAAAGCTTAAATTTTAAATTAATTATGACAAATATTTTATCGCAATTCGCTACTGCTCAAGTTGAAAGAATCAAGGCAACTAGAAACTTTGAAATTCCTGATTTTAAAGCTGGTGACACAGTTAATGTGAAATATAAAATCACTGAAGGTGCTAATACTCGTATTCAAGCCTTTAAGGGTGTTGTTATTGGCAGAGCTAAAACTTTATCAAATTATGCTGCAACTTTCACTGTAAGAAAAATTAGTTCTGGCGTTGGCGTTGAAAGAAAATTTATGATTTATTCTCCACTAATTGCTGGAGTTGAAGTTTTAAAACAAGGTGTGGTTCGTCGTGCAAAATTAAACTACCTACGCACCTTAACTGGTAAAGCTTCTCGTATTAAAGAAAAACTTGATTTTATTGTAAGTGACGAAAATGAAACAAAATAAAATTAATTTTAAAAATTTTATAAAAAAGGGTAGAAATCTTGTGTTTCTGCCCTTTTTTATTGCCTGTTTTTCTTGTTCACATGATGTTTCCAAATATGGCAAAGTGAGCTTACATAATGCTGGAGATAGGAATTCTTTTATTTTTTCGGTTAATGATGAGTTTTTAGAAAAGACTCAAGATTCTAAAACTGATAAAGAACATCCTAAGCTAAGCAAGGCGGAAGTTAAGCTGCTATATCAGCTACTTAAGGATAAAAACTATTGTATGAATGAGAAAAACAACATTACTTTTAAGATTAATGGTAAGCAAGAGAAGGTTTATGATATGACTTTTGCGCATTTGATTGAGCAAAATTATCGAGCAAGACCAATAACTCCCAGAATGTATTTTGGTGAGTGCGTCTCTTATGATTCTATATCAAAATAAAGAATAGAATACTAGAAAGACGGGGTATTTTGAACAAAACCTGTTGTAGCAACTGCTGCAGCTGGATTCTCTACACCTTCTCCAGAAGGTAAATCACCTGCTGCAGCTGGCTTCTCTACACTTTCTCCAGAAGGTAAATCACCTGCTGCAGCTAGACCTCCTCCGAATTCTAATAATACATCTAATTCATCAAGCCCCAACCCAACAAAATCTTCAAAATCGATACTTAATGATGGTTTGACCCTTACTTGTTTGGCATCAAATTCAATTCCTATAACTGAAAGCTCACTCAAAGCAGAATCTGATTTTCGCTTAGCTTCGGCTTCGGCTTCGGCTTCGGCTTCGGCTTTAGCTTCGACTTCAGCAAATAATGTTTTGTCTGTAAATTTATCCTTATGTTCTTGAAAAATATCAAATGCAGACCTTCCTGAAAGATCATTCAAAAATGGATCCGCTCCACAAAGCAATAGAACTTTAATAGATTCTTCATCTTTTATATTAGTTGCAACGTGAAGAGCGGTAATGCCATTAATAGCAGCTTGATTTATATCAGCTGTTCTTGGATGGTGATTTAATAAGGCTTTCAGCATTGCAGGGCCATTGTTTTTGCTGCTATATTTTTTAGCGGCAGCTATATGAATAGAGCTAAAATTAGAATCTCCATTAATAATGTTTGGATTGGCGCCTGCTGAAATCAATACTCTTACCATCTCTACTTGATCACGATTAATTGCAACATGTAGCAATGGAGAGCCTTTCTGATCTCGAATATTTAGATCTATACCACACCGAATATAACTTAAAAGCAAATCTTTATGACCTAAGGCTACAGCCCTAAATATATCTTCATCGGATACTCTTTGCATATAAATAAAAGTTGTTAAAAACATAAAACAACTTTTGATCTAAATAACGGTTCATTTGGTGTCAACTAATTATTTTCAAACCAGCTAAAAAACTAGAAAAATAAAATGAGTTTTTCCATAATTTCTCATTTCTAGAATTTTTAAATTTTCGATTTCGTTAATTTTGTTATTAGATGTTTCTATTACTAAAAGAGATTTTTGGTTAAGAATATTTTGACTGATTAGATTTTGAACGATTGGTTTGAAGTCTTGATTATAAGGGGGATCGAGAAAAATTAGGTTTTGCTTATCTTGATTATCAATATTTAATTTTTTTGTTGCATCACTTAATATAAATTGGCAAGAATCTTCGATTTTTAACATTTGAGCATTGCTTTTTGCTAAGTCTAAATGAGTTTTATTATTATCAATTAGAATTGCAGATTTTGCGCCGCGTGAAAGTGCTTCTAAGGCTACAGCTCCAGTGCCACAGCAGATATCGATTATTAATGAATTTTCTATTTTAAAATTAATTTCTTTTAAGAATTTTGCGGAATTTAAAAGATTAAATAACGCTTCGCGATTAGCGTCAGTTGTTGGTCTTAGATCTTTTAAGTGATCTGATTTTAACAATTTTCTACCGCGAAATTT
>CALBSF010000263.1 GCA_937927795.1 uncultured Rickettsiales bacterium | reverse complement strand
GGCACTTAGTCAAATTTTCCCTCAAAAAACAGTAAAAACCGCCATTTTATGGACTAAATTTTTACAATTGTCTTTTTTGTAAAAAATAAAGAAAACTTAAGAAACTTCTTGCATAAAATTTTAGCCTTATAAGACGCAATTCTAGCAAATTACTATCCCGCAATCACTTGATTTTACTGAGCTCATAGTGGTGTATCAAAAATGGACTTCCTACCTTTTTGGCCTGAAGGGGTGTCAAGAAATTTATTTTTACAAATCAAAAATAAATCCCTTTACTGGGGAAGAAAAATTCGTAAAAATAGCCGCCCATTATTTAATAATTTTAATTTTTCAGATGTCAGTAACTCAAATTAGTGCCAAAGATGCTTTTGAATTACTAAAGAAAGATAAATTCGCAGTGTTGTGCGATGTTAGAACCGTTGAAGAGTTTAATTTTGTTGGAACCGTAAATGCTGATAGCTTTGGCGGCAAAATGACCCTAATTCCTTGGTTACTTTACCCAACAATGCAAGAAAACCCTAACTTTTCTAACCTTTTAGAAGAAGCTTTACAAAAAATTTTAGAAAAAGAATTTAAAATGACGAAAATAATTTTTATATGCAAAACTGGCGGAAGATCAAATCAAGCAGCTTCTCATGCCTTAAATCTTGGTTACAAAAATTGCTATAATATTATTAATGGTTTTGAAGGCGATTTAAACCAAAATCAACAAAGAGGCAAAGTTAATGGCTGGAAGGCTGATGATCTACCGTGGAGGCAAAGATGACTTCAGTTGTAGCTATGAAAAAAGAAATAGAAAATACCAGTAATTTAAATGAGTTAGTTGCTTCTTGCTTAGAAGAATTTGGCGAAGAAATTTTTAACAAATGGTTTGCCGATTTAGAGCCCGTTGTTGATTCTAATAGCGAAATCATTCTTTCTACCTCATCAAAATTTGTTCGTGACTGGGTAATTCGTGAATTTATTGAAAGCAAAAAACTGCTTAAATTATTTCAAAAATTGCGCCCATCTTTAAAAAAAGTTGCGGTTATTTATAATCCAAACGAAGCCATTGCCACTAGAAACGAAGAAGACTCTAGCAATTCAAATGAAAGAAAAGTTACTAATCTTTCTAAAAATGATAATGTTTTTGCCTTTGGAACTGAATTAAATCCTCGCTTTACTTTTGAAAATTTTGTTAGCGCCAAATATAATAAATTAGCGGTTTCAATGGCTAAAATTGCCGCTGGAATTGATGCTCAAATTGATTTATTTGACGATAAAATTCCACTATTTATTCATGGCGGCGTTGGAACCGGAAAAACCCACCTCGCTCAAGCTATTGCCTGGAAAATCAAGGAATTTAATAAAGATAAAAAGGTTGTTTATTTATCAGCGGAAAAATTCATGTATCACTTCGTGCAATCAGTTCGCAATAATGATGCAATGGATTTTAAAACCAAAATGCGTTCAGTTGATGTATTAATTGTTGATGATGTGCAATTTATTGCTGGAAAAGCCAGCACTCAGCAAGAATTTATGCATAGCTTTAATTCTTTAGTTGAAGATAATAAACAGGTAATTTTAGTTTGTGATCGCTGCCCTTCAGACTTAGAAAATATTGATGAAAAACTTAAATCAAGAATCACAGGTGGAATGATTGTTAATTTTAAAAATCCTGATTATCAAGATCGTTTTAGCATTTTAAAAACTAAAACAAAAATGATGGAACAAGAAATTTGCGAAAAAATTCTTAGCTATATTGCTGAAAAAGTTACCACAACAGTTCGCGACCTTGAAGGGGCGCTTAAAAAGCTTGCTGCTAATAAACTTTTACTAGATGAAGATTTTACTTTGGAAGGCGCAAAAACAATTTTACAAGATTATGTTAAAAGCTCAAAATCAAATGCAGTAAATATTGAGAAAATTCAAAAGATAGTTGCTGATTTTTACGATATAAAAATTGCTGATTTATCAGCTAACAACCGCTCTAAGTCGGTTTCTAGACCAAGACAAATTGCGATGTATTTAGCAAAAAACTTAACCTTAGAAAGCTTTCCAAAAATCGGCGCCGCTTTTGGTGGAAAAAACCACGCAACCGTAATGCATTCAGTAAAGTTGATACAAGGATTACTTGATACGGATAGTAATTTGATGCAAGAAATTAAGACTTTGGAAGAGAAGCTTTCTTAAGTTTAGCAAAAGAACCACGGCCTGATTAAAAAAATGAGATGCTATTTTATCCACGAACCTAAACCCAAACCCAAATCCAAACCAAACCCAAACTGTCATCTCGAGCGCAGATAAGAGATCTCATGAGTTCATCCGACAGAGATCTCTTATCTTCGCTCGAGATGACAGTTTGGGTTTGGTTTGG
This sequence comes from uncultured Rickettsiales bacterium, assembly GCA_937927795.1. Taxonomy (GTDB): domain Bacteria; phylum Pseudomonadota; class Alphaproteobacteria; order Rickettsiales; family UBA1997; genus UBA2645. The sequence continues at coordinate 1,243 of CALBSF010000263.1, read as the reverse complement.
GTTTAGGTTCGTGGATAAAATAGCATCTCATTTTTTTAATTATGCCTAATTATGCCTTTAATTATGCCACCAAGCTCCATTCGCTGGACAAAGAACTAACAAACAATCCAAATTTTATTACTCCACCATCTTAATCAATCTAGAATTGATTTTGTGCCATTTTCTAATTGGTAGAGCCGGTATTCCTGCAACTACTTCCATTGGCGCAACATCTCTCATTAAACCGCTCATTCCGGCAATTTTAGCGCCATCATTGACCGTGATATGTCCTGCGATATTTGCACCGCCACCAACTTGAACGAAATTTCCTACTTTAGCACTTCCAGCAACTGCGGCGCAGCCAGCTATAACGGCGCCTTTGCCGATTATAACATTATGACCAATTTGAACTAGATTATCTATTTTTGTTCCATCGCCAATTTTTGTATTTTCAATTGCACCGCGATCAACGCAGCTATTAGCGCCAATTTCAACAAAATTACCAATTTCAACAATTCCAATTTGAATTATTTTATGATTTACACCTCCATCATGAGCAAAACCAAATCCATCTTGCCCAATTTTTGCGCCATTATAAATTATACAATTACTGCCAATTACCGCAAAAGAAACTACTGATGAAGAGTTTATGATGGTATTATCGCCAATTATACAACCATCCATTATTGAAGCATTTGATGAAATAAAGCAATTTTCTCCAATCACTACGTTTTTTCCAATATAAGCATTGGGAGCAATTTGAGTTGCCTTGCCAATTTTTGCACTTGGATGGATTAATTTATTTTCAAGAAATTCCGGTCTTTTTTCTTCATAAAAAGCTTGGGCAATTTTAGCATAAGCAAAATAAGGATTTTTATGAATGATCGCAATCATTGAGCTTGGAACTCTGTTTAAGAATTTTTCTTCAATAAAACAAAAACCAGCTTTTGAAGATAATAATTTTTCTAAATATTGCGCGGCATTTACAAATGAAATTTCATTTTCTAAGGCACCATCTAAAGTTGCCACATCGAAAATTTTTTGATTTAAATCAACCCCATCAACAACTATTGAACCAGTGATCTCAAGAACCTGAGCAATAGTTAAGAACTCAAATTTTTTATTAAAAAATAAACTTCTGTAATTCATGAAAAAAATTATTTAACTTTTTATTTCTGCAGTGATTGGGCGGTTATGAATTGCTTTAAAATAAACTTCCGAAATGTAACGCTTACCTTTACCACCTCTCTTTAATTGGACAACA
>CALBSF010000262.1 GCA_937927795.1 uncultured Rickettsiales bacterium | reverse complement strand
CCGAAAAATTAAATTTAGATCAGGCTTTTATTTATCAAGAAAGTAAATTTGGAAAAATAGAATTTGGTAATAATAAAGCGGTAAATCAAAAAATGAAAGTTGGGCCAGCGCGCTTTGCTCGTGGCGCTGGAGGCATTAATGGTAAATATCTCGAAAATGTAAATTTCTCAATTTTTTCTAATTCTTCAAATTCTTCCAATCCGGTTTGCACAGGAAACTCTTGTGCTAATATTAAGTCTCCACAATTTATTGTTCTTGCACAATCTCCAATTGGACATGGCGGATATGCTCAAGGAAATATCAATCAAGCTGGAAAAAATCAATTTAATCAAAGTCGTTTTCGTGCTTTAAAAGATGATAGTTTTGATGGTATGGAAGATGCTACAAAAATTAGTTATTATACTCCAAGAATTGGTGGCGTGCAAATTGGTTTAAGCTATGCGCCAAACATCTTAGATCAAGGAGTTACGGCCAATACAACATTTAATAATAATTCTTTTTTACTTAAAGATATTTTAAGTTTAGGTTTAAATTATTCAGAAAATTTTGATAATTTGGGTTTTATGTTTTCAAGTACTGCAGAAAAAGGTAAAGCTAATAATTCTTATGCAATTGATGGCATAAAAAGAAATGATTTATTTGCTTATGATATTGCCAGTAGCCTTTCTTATTTTGGCTTTACAATTGGCGCTTCTTACGGCTCGTGGGGAAAGTCTTTGCAAGAAAAAAATGGAATTTATTCCTGCAATTATGATTCAAATATAGAATTGGCAAATCAAAATTGTAGCGGTCTAGGGAAGGGTTTTTCTAATCCATATTATTATACAACCGGTATTGCCTATGAACTTGGACCAATTGCCGCAAGCATAACTAGTATCAAAAGTAAATTTCAAAAAAATAGTTACCAAGCAATTTCTTTTGGTGTTGATTATAAATATAAAAAAGATTTAATACCTTACTTTGAAGTAACAAAATTTAAATTTAAATCAAATCAACCAACGGCGTCTGATATTATTGATCAAAGCAGTTTGACAAATAATCAAAGGCAATTAAAAGATAACCGTGGTTTTGTCTTTTTAACTGGAATTTTATTATCATTTTAAATGAGTAGTAGCATAGCAGCTCTTGATTCCTATCTATTGCCGCTGAAACAGATTCTTGACCGCGATGGAGTTAATGAGATTTCCATTAATCGTCCTTTTGAGGCTTGGGTTGAGTGTCAGGGCGATATGTCGCGCGAAGAGTTGCCAAGTTTTGATATTGAACATTTAAAATCATTAGGTCGTTTAGTTGCGCAAGCTACAGAACAAAGGCTTAGCGAAGAAGAGCCATTGCTTTCTGCGACTCTTCCAAATGGCTTTCGTATTCAAATTGTTTTTCCTCCTGCCTGCGAGCAATCTAGCGTGGTTATTTCGATTCGTAAGCCTTCAACTTTAAAATGGAGTTTGGATGATTATGAAAAAATGGGAATGTTTGACAATGCTGTTGCTGGCGAAGTTGAAGATAAAAATGATTTAATTTTGGCGAAATTATTAAAATTAAATCGAGTAAAAGATTTTTTGAGCCGAGCAGTTTTATATAAAAAAAATATTAGATAATGATTTTATATTAAATAATCTTTCAGTTAGGGGAGAAATTTCTAATTTAAAATATCACTCAAGTGGACATATTTATTTTTCATTAAAAGATGACAATAGTAAA
>CALBSF010000261.1 GCA_937927795.1 uncultured Rickettsiales bacterium | reverse complement strand
AGCGTTGTCGCGACTGATAAGTAGTTCGCCTCTTTTGTTTTCTAATCTTTCAAGAAACACATCAACAACATCGCCTTCTTCAACTTCGCCGTCTCTTTTGAATTCAGCAATATCAACGAAACCAACAGATTTTGCGCCAATATCAACAGCAACACCTTTATCGGTAATGCCAACAATAACACCTTTTACAACGGTGCCTTCAACTAGTTTTTGACTGTCTTTTTCATATTCTTCAAAAAGTTCAGCAAAATTTTCCTGAGCGAAAGGATTTTCAATTTCTTGTGCTTTAATAGTCATATTTTAGGAAATTTAAAAAGCTTGTTCAATTTTTAAGAAAGAATAGCTTATTTGGGGGGGTTAAAAATTAATAATTCTTTAAGCAATTAAAGCATGACGCAAAATTGTTTTTAAAAAAGAGGGGATCATTTTACCTACAAACATTTGTAATTGCAAGTAAAAACCAATTGACAAAAGCGTCATTTTTAAGTATTTTTTTAGCATAAATTTAAAATATTATGAAAACCCTAGAACTTTTAAGACAAAATCGCGAAAAAATCTATGAAATAGCTGAAAAATACGGAGTTTCCAATATCCGCGTTTTCGGCTCGGTTGCTCGTGGGGAAGATAAAAAAGGGTCAGATGTTGATTTGTTGATTAGTAAAAATGATAATATTTCATTTTTTGAGATTTTAGATTTTAAATATGGCGCCGAAAAGTTGTTAAAAAGAAAGATAGATTTAGTTTTAGAAGATGGCATAAATAAATATTTAAAAAAAATGATTATTTCTAGCAGTATAAAAATATGATCAAACAAGACGAGATCTATCTAAAACATATTATTGACGCTATAAAGAAAATTAAAACTTATTGCAAGGATATTGAAAATGAGGATGATTTTCTTGAAGATTGTAAGACGCAAGATGCCGTTGTAAGAAATTTGGAAGTAATTGGAGAGGCTGTATCTAAGGTTTCTTCTGGTTTAAAAAATAAAAACAAAGAAATTCAATGGCGCAAAGTTGTTGATACTAGAAATTTATTGATACATGGATATTTCGGAGTTAGTTATGCTGCAGTATGGAGTATCATTAAAATCCATATACCAACACTTGAAAAACAAATTAAGAAAATCTTAAAAAATTTATGAAAACCCTAGAACTTTTAAGACAAAATCGTGAAAAAATCTATGAAATAGCTGAAAAATACGGAGTTTCCAACATCCGCGTTTTCGGCTCGGTTGCTCGTGGGGAAGATAAAAAAGGTTCGGATGTTGATTTGTTGATTAAGGTTAATAATTACAACAAATATTGCGTTGGTAAATTCATGAGAAATATGTTCCAAGAAGAAATGGAAAAAATGATACATCGTAAAGTGGATGTAGTTACCAAAAAATCAATGCACAATTTACTTAAAAAAGAGATAACAACCACTGCCACCGCTTTATGAATCGTGATTTAATTTACCTTAATCACATTTTAGAATGTATTGAGAAAATAGAAAAAGAAATTAAATCGAAAACCAAAAGAGAGTTTGAAAATTCTGGCATAATTAAAGATGGAATTTTATATAATTTACAAATTTTATCAGAGTCAACTCAAAAAATTTCAAAGTCTTTGAAGTTTATGGAAAAGGACATTCCATGGTAAGATGTAAGTGATTTTCGCAATAGATTAGTTCATGAATATTTGGGCATTGATCTAGAAATAATCTGGAAAGTAGTAAAAAAAGAATTACCAAAACTTAAAAAGCGTATAATAAAAATGATTGAGTTTTTAGAAAGTAGAAACGACAATTAGCGGCGCTAAATATTCCTTAACTTTTAATTTTATTAAAAATGACAAATCAAACTTTCGATGTAGTGGTAATTGGTGCGGGTCCTGGTGGATATGTGGCGGCAATTCGTGCAGCTCAATTGGGGCTTAAAACTGCTTGCGTAGAAAAACGCAAAACTTTGGGCGGAACCTGCTTAAATGTTGGCTGCATTCCTTCAAAAGCATTGCTTGAAATTTCTCATAAATTTCATGATGCCAATCATCAGTTTGAAAAACTTGGAATTATTTCTTCAAAGCCAAAAATTGATGTTAAAAAACTTTTGGCTAATAAAAATGAAATTGTATCTGGCTTAACCCAGGGCATTGCTGGCTTGTTTAAGAAAAATAAAGTTACTTCTTTGGAAGGAGCGGCAAAATTTTTAGATAAAAATACTATTGAAATTACTAAAAATGATGGCTCAAAAGAGCAGGTTACTGCAAAGAATTTTATTATTGCAACTGGATCTGAAGTTACCAAATTACCAGGAGTAGAAATTGATGAAAAAGTAATTGTTTCATCAACTGGAGCGCTAGATTTAGAAACTGTTCCGCAAAAAATGATTGTAATTGGTGCGGGAGTAATCGGTTTAGAAATGGCTTCAGTTTGGAGTAGATTTGGCGCTGAAATTGAGGTGGTTGAATATCTTGATAAAATCACGCCAGCAATGGATGGAGAAATATCTCGAAACTTCCAAAAAATTTTAGAAAAACAAGGATTTAAATTTAGATTATCAACTAAAGTTTTATCGGTTAAAAAAGATAAAAAAGGTGCGATAGTTGAAATTGAGCCAGCTGCTGGCGGCGCTAAAGAAACCTTAAGCGCAGATGTGGTTTTAGTTGCAATTGGACGTAGACCAAATACTGAAAATTTAGGTTTAGAAAATGCTGGAGTTAAAGTAAATCAAAGAGGATTTATTGAAAATAATCACCTAAAAACAAATGTAGAAAATATTTTTGTAATTGGTGATGTTACAACAGGGCCAATGCTTGCACATAAAGCAGAAGATGAAGGCGTTGCGGTAGCTGAAATTATTGCAGGGCAGGCGGGTCACGTAAATTATGATGTAATTCCAAATGTAATTTATACCTATCCAGAAATTGCATCAGTTGGTAAAACTGAAGAAGAATTAAAGGCTGCGGGCATCGAATATAAAGTTGGAAAATTTACCATGATGGCAAATTCTAGAGCCAGAGCGACTTTTGACGATCAAGGTTTTGTTAAAATTTTAGCCGACGCAAAAACAGATAGAATTTTAGGCGCTCACATCATTGCTCGCGAAGCTGGAAACACAATTCATGAAATTGTGGTGGCAATGGAATTTGGCGGCAGCGCTGAAGATATTGCTAGAACTTGTCATGCTCATCCAACTTACAATGAAGCGGTTAAAGAGGCTGCTTTAGCGGTTGATAAAAGACAAATTCATAGTTAATAAATAATGATGTGAATTATTTTTTATTAAAATCATCTAAAGTCTTAATTTTATTAATTTTTTGCTTTTTTTTATTTGCCAAAAATTCTTTAGCAAAAGATTATCAAATAGAAGAGCTTTTAGAAATTGCCGAGCAAAATAGTGCTAATATTAAGGCGGCAGACTTCTTGGCTTCTTCACAAAAACGCTTCGCTAATCAACAAAAATATTGGGAAAATCCTGTAGCTAGTTTTAACAATAGCTACGGGCAGCAAGATTATACAATTTCGCAAACCATTCCTTTTTATGGTAAGCTGCAAAATAAATATAATATCGAAGAAGCTGAATCTCGCGTTCTAGAAACAAGAAAAAACAATGTTGCACTTTCAGTAAAAGCTGAATTATTTTCTCTGCTTTTTTATTATCAAGCTCTGCAAAAAAAAATTGAATTAGCACAAAAAAGAATCGAAAGATTATCAACTTTAGATAAATATCTATCTAGCGTTGTTTTAAACTCTCCAACCAAGCAATCTCAAGCTCAAATCACCAAAGATAGAATTAAATTGATTGATAGAGACTTAATAAAATATCGTAATTTACTTTATCAAACTTGGAATCGCGCTAATGTTTTTTTGAATCTTGAAAAACAGCCAGACAGAATTTTATCAAATTGGATTGATGGAAAAAATTATCAAGGAAGACCTTATTTTATTGATTTGGCGCTAGAAAATAATTTAGAGCTGCGCGAACAAAAATTATTAATTGGTAAATATAAATCAGAACTTTCTTTTGCAAAAATTGAAAAAATGCCTGATGTTGCAGTTTCGATAAGTCAGCAAAATAGCTCTTCCGCCCAATCTTCGGCATCAGTAAAGCAAAATTCAAATGCAGTTGGTCTATCTCTTTCTTTACCACTTTTAAATACAAATAAAGAAAAAACCGCCTCTCTTGAATCGAAAATAAAATCACAAGAATATGCTTTTGAATTTCAGAGAAATAAGCTTTTAAGCCAAATAAACAATGATCTTAACGACTATGAAACTTCTTTAAAAATTGCAAAAAATTTTCCAGTTTCAAATATTGAAAAAATTATTTCTCGTCTTTCAAGCGCAAATTCTGATTTTAAAAAAGGAATTTTAGATTTTATAATTTATATAGAACTTGATTTGCAAGAATATCAAACAATTGACGCAATTATTGACACTCAAGTTGAGGTTGCTTTAGCCTACTCTTCATTGATGGTAAGGGTTGGAAATTTTACTATGCCAAAAAATGAATAGTAAATCTGAAATTTTTTTTAGCAAAATATTGGAACTAAAATGGTTTGTTTTAGTTTTTTTGGGCTTTATTTGTCTGTTTGGTTTTTATTCGTTAAGTC
>CALBSF010000260.1 GCA_937927795.1 uncultured Rickettsiales bacterium | reverse complement strand
TTTTTAATCGTAGATTCAATCAAGAAAGTTTTGTTAAAAATTCAGATATTTGGTATGAAAAATCTGATTTAATTTTGCAAAGATTAGTGTTTTAAAGTTTGCTTGATAAATTTTTAATTGCAAAATTTTCTCCATTTGGGTGATTCCAGATATAAGAAATTATTGCTAAAAAATCGACCTTTTCTTTGATTAATAAATCGCAATTTTCTTCCTTGATGCCGCCAATTGCAACTGTCGGCAGGTTTATATTTTCTTTGCACCAAGAAATTATTTTTGGATCTGGTTTTCCTTTTGAGTTTTTGGTTTGGCTTGGAAAAAATGTGCCAAATGATATGTAATTTGCGCCACTTTTTGCAGCCAAAAGTGCGAGATCTTTTGAATCATAACAACTTGCGCCAATCATAAAATTTTTAGGAGAATTTTTTCTTACAAATTCTATATCTCCATCATCAGATCCAAGGTGAACCCCTGTTAAATCTAGCTCTAAGGCAGTTTGAAAATCATCATTTAGTAAAAATTTACAATTGAAATCATCGCAAAGTTTTTTTATTTCTTTGGCTATTTTTTTAATTTCGGTGGTTTGATAGTTTTTTAGGCGAAGCTGAAAAATTGGAATTAGGTTTGTTTCTAGGCAGTTTTGTAGCTTGGGCAAAAAGTCTTGTAGTGTTATTTGTGGCGGGGAAATTAAATAAATTTTTGTCATGTTTTTTTGGTAAAAATAAGCAAAAATAAGTTTAAATATGAGACTAAAGGATTTTGATGACAGGACCTCTAAATTATTGCTTAAAATTAGACGGTCTCTATAATTGATCATTTAAATCTCCTGTAGAGACGCGAGTTGAGTTATCGCGTCTAAAAGGAGAGGAGCTACTTAAGTCTATTTCTTTCTTCTAAAAAATGCTGGAACATTTAAAATATCATCATCTGATTTTTCTCTTGTTTCAAATTCTTCTATTTCGTCATCAAAAATTGTTGCGTTTGTAAAGTTTTTAGATTTTTTATCTAAATTCATTGGCTTAACAGGATTTTCTTGCTTTATTTCATCTTCAAAATCTTCTTCATCTAAAGTAAAGTTATCATTTTTTTGTTTTTTACCTGAATTCATGAAGCCAAATAAGCTAAAGCCAGAAGATTCTTTGCTTTCTTTGGTTGTGGGTTTTATATATTTTTCAGGTTTCTTATATTTTTTTTCTTCAATGATTCTAACCTCTTCAATTATTTCCTCGATGATTTGATCTTCATCAATATCTTCATCATCAAATAAATTTGTTTGTTTTATTGGCTCTGGATCTTTTTTTAGTTTTCTATGTTCATTGTAGCTTTCTTTGTAAGCATCTTCTTTTAATGGCGAATGTTGCTGAAAGCTAACTTCTTCAATTTCTTCAAAAATTTCTTCTTTTGGTTTTAAAGAAATTCCTGGATCAAAGAAATTTTTACCTGTTTTTTCTTTATCTGAGCCTGCTTTAAAGCGGCTTGGCTCATGGCTTTCTTGAGTTTTTGTGATATCTTTTTTATAATCATCAACATCAATTCCAGTTGCAACAACTGAAATTCTGATTTTACCTTTCATATTTTCGTTAAAAGCAGAACCGAAAATTATATTAGCGTTTGGATCAACTTCTTTTTTAATTGCATTAACCGCCATATCAGCTTCAAATAGCGTCATATCTGGGCCGCCAGATCGGAAGAGCGTCGTGTAGGGAAAGAGTGTCTTCGCC
>CALBSF010000259.1 GCA_937927795.1 uncultured Rickettsiales bacterium | reverse complement strand
ACTGGAGTTCAGACGTGTGCTCTTCCGATCTAATTAGGGATAAAAATATTTTTCTTTACTTGATTTTCAGAAATTTTTTTATCCAAGAATGTTGCTACAACTTGGCTAAAGCTAAATTCAAAAATCCCCAATAAATTGGCAATAAAAAATCCTAAAATAATAATTAAAAATACTAAAAAATAAGGATTTTGAAATTGCATGCCCCAGCCTAAAGCATTGCCACTTACTTTAATAATAATGGCAAGAAAGGCGAAGAAAAAAAAGCAGGATAAAATTCCTAAAATTGTTGCAAAAAAAGCGAATCTAATTCTAGAAATTTCTGCATCTAAATGTTTTATTACTGACATTAATTTGATTGACAAAACTGGCAAAACACATGGCATTATATTTAAAATTGCGCCGCCCAAAATTGCCAATAAACACATATAAATCAATAGATGGCGAGATTTTGTTGGTTGAGTTTTTTCTATCTGTAAATTTTCTTTGGTTATTTTTTGGTTATAAAATTTTTGAATTTCTTTTAAAGCTTCTAGATCTTCATTATTTTCAACCTTTAATTCAATTTCTGCATTTGCTGGAATACAAATATCTTTACATAGGCCGTAAGTTACTTGCAGCTTTAATTTAGTGGCATCATTTAGATTTTTAAGATCAATTTCAATTGGTAAAATTACTTCATTTTTATAGTAAGAATATTCAATTTTTTCTTCGCCAATTTCTTCTTTTCCTATTTCTGATTTTGGCCAAATTATTTTGTGAGATAAATAATTTTCTGAAGCACTAAAATCAAGGCTTGGCGGCAGTCCAATACTATCTGAGCCATTGCCATAAATTTTCCAACCATCTTGAATTTTAAAGTGAAGCCCGGCGATTAATTTTTTTTGACCCGCTTCATCTTGATAAAAACTAGTAATTAATTTTACCTTAGCATAATTTTTAGTCTCGCTTTGCCAGTCTGAGCTTGAGGCATATCCAAGCTCGCTATTTAAGATTAAAATTAGTAAAAATGGCAGGAATTTTTTAATAAACTTCATTTTGAATGCTTGAAAAAGTTAAATCTTATCTGTATCATTAAGGTTTGGTAATTTTCAGTCTTATCATAACAATTTTCAAGCATTTATTTTAAATGAATTTACAAAGTAATCCACATAACAATTCTCTTGAAACAATTTTTGTTGATACAAAAAAAGTTTCTTGCGATGGCTTAAAGTCTCAGCATTCACACTTTGAAGGTCATCCCTTGGTTTATCTTGATATGGGAAATAAAGACCACATAGTTTGTCCTTATTGCAGTAGATTATTTACTACTAAAAATAAGCCAGCCATGAGCATTAATAATAGTTTAAAAGTTAGTTAAAATGAGTAATACAGCAATAATTGGCCTGCAATGGGGCGACGAAGGAAAGGGTAAAATTGTAGATTTTTTGGCAGATAAATTTGATGCGGTTGTGCGTTTTCAAGGCGGTCATAATGCTGGTCACACCATTAAAGTTGGTAATCAAACATATAAACTTAATTTACTTCCTTCGGGAGTTATTCGTAAAAAATTTTCAGTAATTGGAAGCGGCGTGGTGGTTGATCCAATTGCGCTTTTTAAAGAGATTGCGAAAATTGAAGAAGCGGGAATAAAAATTACTAAAGAAAATTTAGTTGTTGCAGATAACGCTTGCCTTATTTTGTCAGTTCATAGTCAGCTTGATCAATTGCTGGAAAGCAAAAAAGGCGCTAAAAAAATTGGCACCACAGGAAGAGGAATTGGGCCAGCTTATGAAGACAGAGCGGGAAGAAGGGCGATTAGAGTTTGCGATTTAGCCGATATAAAAAATCTAAGAGAGCGTTTAGAAAATTTATTATTTTATCATAATTTACTTCGTCAAAGTTTAGGTGAAGAAATTGTAACAGTAGATCAAATTATTTCAGAATTAGAGCCAATTCGCGAGTTATTATTATCTTATTCTTGCAGCGCTTATGAAATTTCTAAAAAATTAGCAACAAAAAAAGTTATGTTTGAAGGCGCTCAAGGCGCGCTTTTAGATGTTTCTTTTGGAACTTTTCCTTTCGTAACTTCTTCAAACATAATGGCAGGGCAGGTGGCTCTTGGCTCGTGTCTTGGAGTTGCTGATTTACACAAAACTGTTGGGGTTTTAAAAGCTTACACCACAAGGGTTGGCTCAGGTCCTTTTCCTACAGAATTAAATAATGAAATTGGTGAATTTTTAAGAATTGAAGGCAATGAAGTTGGAACAGTTACCGGCAGAAATCGCCGCTGTGGCTGGTTTGATGCAGCTCTAGTTCGTCAAGCAATTCAGCTTTCTTCGGTTAAAGAAATTGCTTTAACTAAAATGGATGTTTTAGATAAATTAGAAAAAATTAAAATTTGCGTTGCTTATAAAATTGATGGTAAGCTTTATGATTACTTGCCACAAGCAGGTTACATGTGGGAAAAAATCGAGCCAGTTTATGAAGAAATTGACGGCTGGAAATCTTCTACAGTTGGCGCAAAATCACTAAATGATTTGCCAAAAAATGCTTTACTTTATATTAAGAAAATCGAGGAATTATGCTTAGTAAAAGCTGTAATTATTTCTACAGGTCCAGGGCGCGATGATACAATTTTAGTTTCTTAAATTAGGTTTTCTGTAAAAAAAAATCATGCCCCAACCGTCATCTCAAGCAAAGCGAGAGATCTCTTGCAAATCAAACTCCAGAGATCTCTCACTTACGCTTGAGATGACAGCTAAAGCAAAAAAATAATCAAACAATTTTAAAAACATGACAAAAAAACCAGTAATCATGCAAATATTACCCGCCTTACAAAGTGGCGGCGTTGAGCGTGGAGCGGTAGATATTGCTAAAGCATTAAAAGAAGATGGTTTTGAACCAATAGTTGTTTCAAATGGCGGCGTTTTAACTTATCAGCTTAAAGAAAATGAAATTAAGCACATACAGCTGCCAGTTAATAGCAAAAATCCTTTTATAATTTATAGCAATATAGAAAAAATAGTTAAATTAATTGAAGAATTTAAAGTTGATTTAATTCATGTTAGATCTAGAGCGCCAATGTGGAGTGCTTATTTTGCTGCTAAAAAAACCAATACTAAAATTATTACCACGG
>CALBSF010000258.1 GCA_937927795.1 uncultured Rickettsiales bacterium | reverse complement strand
TCTGAATTTAAAATGCCGATAAAGGCCCTCAAGATCAGTCCACGACTGCCTAAATTGTAGGAAGCAATATTTTCAATAAAATCTAACTGTTTTTTATTTAAAGAAAAATCGGATTTTTTTTCTAAAATTGGTTTAATTTTTTCAATAGCAAAATCTGGAATTGAGTCATTATTTACAACCGCTCCCCAAATTTTCTTTCGACCAAATTCAACCAAAACCAAGCTTCCAATATCAATTTTTTCTTCGCAAAAGTAGGTAAATGGCTCATCAAGCGCCAAAGGCAATAAAACTTGAACAAAAATTTTAGACATACTTGATTAAGAGGTTTAAATGAGTTATCATAACAATAGCACCTTTTTTCAATTTTAAAAATTATTTAATTATGAAATTTTTTATCGACTCTGCGGAAATTGCTGAAATCAAAGAATTATCTGGATATGGCTTGCTTGATGGCGTTACCACTAATCCAAGTTTAATTGCTAAGTCAGGAAGAAAATTCAAAGAAGTTATCGCTGAAATTTGCGCAATTGTCAAAGGGCCGGTAAGTGCGGAAGTTGCTGCAACTGATTATGAAGGAATGGTTAGGGAAGGTGAGATCTTAAGCAAAATTGCAAAAAATGTTTGCATTAAATTGCCGCTTACCATGGATGGCTTAAAGGCTTGTAAATATTTTTCTGATAAAGGAATTCAAACCAATGTAACCCTTTGTTTTTCAGCAGCGCAGGCTATTTTGGCGGCAAAAGCTGGCGCGACTTTCGTTTCTCCATTTATTGGAAGGCTTGATGATATTGGTCAAGACGGTCTTTCTTTAATTGAAGAAATTTGTGATATTTATTCAAATTATCCAGAATTTAAAACCGAAGTTTTGGTGGCTTCAATTAGAAATCCGGTTCATATCACTCAAGCTGCCAGAATAGGCGCTGATGTTGCAACGATTCCAGCTAAAGTTTTAAAACAATTAGTTTCTCATCCTCTTACCGACAAAGGCCTAGAAACTTTTGTTAAAGACTGGGCTTCTACTGGGCAAAAAATTGACTAATAAATGACAGTAAAGTGGAAGATTTTTGGCTATCAAACCAATGTTGAGTGGTATGATGTCAAGGTCAAGTCTAAACAATTATTAAGAAAAATTTCTTATAGCTATCTTATTCAAGGACTAATTTGCTTCATTATTTTTGGATATATGAAATTAGTTTATTTGACGAGTAAGGTGAGTTTTATTAATTACAGAGCTTTGCTTGATAATATCGAAAATAATAAGCCAACAATAATGTCTTTTTGGCATAATCGTTTGATGATGATTGTTTTTTCTGCTATTGAGGCTAAAAAAATCTATCCAAATTATAATTTTATTACTTTGGCTTCAAGGCACGGAGACGGTCGATTTGTTGGTAAAGTTATGGAAAAATTTGGCATGATTTCAATATCTGGCTCCAGCAAAGATGGCAGAAAATCTTCGCGGGGCATAAGTTTTTCAAGTTTAAAACAAATTGTCGAGGGCTTAAAAAAAGGTTATTCTTTAGGAATTACGCCTGATGGACCAAGGGGGCCTAATCAAAAAATTAATGGCGAAATTGTTCATATGGCGCAGCTTTGCGGGGCATCAATTTTACCACTTTCTTATTCTTGTTCTAATTTTATAAAACTTGGCACCTGGGATCAATTTAAAATTCCTCTGCCTTTTTCAAAATTATGTTTTTATTTTGATGAGAATTCTCTTGAGGTTGCTAAAAATCTTGATGAAACCCAAATTAAAGAGCTTAAAATAAAGCTTGAAGACAGAATGAATTTAGCGCAAAAACAAGCTGATTTAAATGTAAATTACAAATGAAATTATTTAATATTTTTATAAAAAAAACCGCCGAAAATAAGATTGAAAATATAACTCTAGTCAAGGAAGGATTTTCTTGGACGGCTTTTATTTTTAGTAATTTTTGGTTTTTATATCACAAAATGTGGCGCGAATTTTTTGCATTGACGATAGTAAGTTTATTTCTTACTTTGGTTAGTAATAATTTTTCTGATTTTGATAAATTTTCTATTCAAATAGCGCTTGCAATCATAATTGGTCTAAACGCTAATTATTGGCTAATGACGCATTTGCAGAAGAAAAATCATCAATTTTCTGGCATAATTTTAGGCAATGATTTGCTTGATGCAAAATTAAAATTTATTGAAAATTACAGGTCTATCATTGGTGGTGAAGATTTTGATATTGCGATTTTGGATCCAAAATTACATAAAAAAATTACTAAAGAAAAAAAATCTCAACCATATTTCTAGTTGCAACTCTTAAAGATTTCTCAATTCATTGAAGACGCCTTATTTAACAAGGATAAAGGCTATTATATTAAAGAAAATCCGATTGGAAAAAACGCTGATTTTATTACTGCTCCAGAAATTTCTCAGGTTTTTGGCGAATTGCTTGCGGCCTATATTTTACAGGTTTGTGGCAAGATGGAAGGTGAAATTAATTTAGTTGAAATGGGTGCGGGAAGGGGCGTTTTATTTTGTGATATTTTAAATACGATCAATAAATTAGCAAAAAAACAAAATCCACAAGCCATTGATTTTCTAAGCAGAGCAAGATTTTCTATTATTGAAATTAATCAAGTTTTAATAAAAATTCAGCAAGAAAAATTACGAGATTTTAAAATAAATTGGTTTGAAAATTTTGATGAATTTTTACATCAAACAAATTCTCAGAAAATATTTTTTATTGCCAATGAGCTATTTGACTGCTTTGCAATCGATCAATTTGTAAAGACGGATATTGGTTGGTGCGAGAGAATGGTTAAAAAAAACTTAGAAAAATTGCAATTTGTTACGGCTAATTTTGATATAAAAACTCATAATTTTATTGAAAATTTGCTTGGATTTGAAGTTTCAAGTAAGGCACCATTTGGAGCAGTTTTTGAATATAGTAATTCGGCAAAAAACTTCATGAATAATCTTTGCAAATCCTTGCAAAATCAGGGTGGAATGGCAATTATTATTGATTATGGTTATATCAAAAATGAATTTGCAAATACTTTGCAAGCAATTAAAAACCATAAAAAAACTAGTGTTTTAGATGATGTTTATAAAAGTGATATAACCGCACAAGTTGACTTTTCTTTACTTGAAAAAATTACCAAAGATTCTAAGCTTAGCCATTCATTAATTACGCAGGCCGAGTTTTTGCTTGCGCTTGGAATAGAAGAAAGAAGAAAAATTTTGCTTCAAAATAAATCTTTGGAAGAGCAAAATAAAATAAATTCACAAATTAATCGCCTGATTAATTTAGATCAAATGGGAGAATTATTTAAATGCTTAATAATTTGGAAATAACACAAAAAGAGCAACAAATTTCTGCCATTGCTGATGGTGGATTGAGGCATGATTGGCAAGTTGATGAAGTGTTAAAACTTTTTGATCTTCCTTTTAATGATTTGATTTTTAAGGCGGCGCAAATTCATCGTCAATTTCATGATCCAAATGCAGTTCAAATCAGCACTTTACTTAGCATCAAAACCGGTTCTTGTCCAGAAAATTGTAAATATTGTCCGCAATCAGCCCATTATGATGTTGGTTTAAAAAAAGAAGTTTTAATGGAAGTTTCTGATATTGTTAAAGCTGCTAATGCCGCTAAAGAAGCGGGCGCTTCAAGGTTTTGTATGGGCGCGGCGTGGCGAAATTTAAATGATCGTGATGTTGAAAAAATTTGCCATATTGTTGATGAAGTAAAAAAAACTGGGCTTGAAACCTGCATGACCCTAGGAATGCTAAGTAAAGAGCAAAGTGAAAAACTAAAAGAAGCGGGCTTAGATTATTACAATCACAATATTGATTCTTCTGAAGAATTTTACTCAGAAATTATTTCTACTAGAAATTTTCAAGATCGTTTGGATACTTTAAAAAATGTTCGTGAATCGGGCTTAAATGTTTGCTCTGGCGGCATTGTGGGTATGGGAGAAAAAAGGCAAGATCGCGCAAAAATGTTGATAATTTTGGCTAATTTACCGCAGCATCCCACATCTGTTCCAATTAATATGCTAGTTAAAGTTAAAGGAACGCCGCTAGAAAATGTTGAAAATCTTGACCAATTTGAATTTATCCGCACAATTGCAATAGCTAGAATTATGATGCCAAAATCAGTTGTGAGGCTTTCGGCCGGAAGAAGCGAAATGAGCGAGCAAACACAAGCCTTGTGTTTTTTATCGGGCGCTAATTCAATTTTTTATGGAGAAAAATTATTGACCACTTCTAATCCAGAAATTCAAAAAGATAAAGAGCTTTTTGAAAAACTTGGGATTGTGGGGAAGTAATTAAAATATTCACTAACTCTTATTAAAATTTACTAACAATTAATAAACTTAATAAATTATGTCAAATATCGAAAAAAAATTATCACAAATGGAAATTACTTTGCCAACTCCAGCCGCGCCAGTTGCGAACTATGTTGGGTTTGTAAAATCAGGAAATACAGTTTTTGTTTCTGGGCAACTTCCACTTGAAGCTGGAAAATTACAATTTATTGGTAAGGTTGGATCAGAAATTTCTGCTGATGATGCTAAAAAAGCGGCTCGTCTTTGTGCGATTAATATTTTGGCGCAAATTAAAGTTGCTTGCGACGGCAATTTAGAACGCGTGGTTAGATGTGTAAAATTAGGAATCTTTGTTAATGGTGATGCTAATTTTAAAGATCATCCTGCGGTTGCAAATGGCGCTTCTGATTTGATTGCAGAAGTTTTTGGTGATGCTGGAAAACATGCTCGTGCTGCAGTTGGGTCGGGATCATTGCCATTTGGCGTTGCAGTTGAAGTTGATGCAATTTTTGAAATTAAATAAATTATGTTGCAACCATTCCACTTAGCGATTCCAGTTAGCGACTTAAAAAAGACCAGAGAATTTTATGGAAATTTTTTGGGGCTTGATGAGGGTCGCTCAACTGAAAGCTGGATTGATTGGAATTTTTTTGGTCATCAATTTGTTACTCATTTAAAAAAAGATAAAAAAAATGAGCCAGATGCAATTAATGAAGTTGATGGGCATGGCGTTCCTGTGCCGCATTTTGGGGTGGTTTTAGAGTGGAATGATTGGCATAAATTTGCTGAAAAACTTAAAGCAAATAATATAAAATTTATCATTGAGCCATATATCAGATTTCGCGGCAAAATTGGTGAACAAGCAACGATGTTTTTTTTAGATCCAAGTGGTAACGCTCTAGAATTTAAGTCTTTTAAAGATATTTCACAATTATTTGCAAAATATGAATGAAAATCTTGGCTTTGAAGATGTCAAAAAAATTCATAAACTCATCGAGCCTTTTATTAAAAAAACCCCAATAGTTTGCGATAAAAATCTTAATTTAGAATTAGGCTGCGAGATTTTTTTTAAATTAGAGAATCTTCAGCAAACCAATTCTTTCAAGGCCAGAGGCGCCTTTGCTGCAGTTCTTGCTTACAAGGAAAAACATAAAAAATTACCAGAAAAAATTGTAGTTCAAAGCTCAGGAAATCATGCAAAAGCCATGGCTTTTGTAGGTAAAAAATTAGGAATTCCAGTTTTAATTTATATGGCAAGCATTGCTTCAGCCTTTAAAATCAAGGAGGCAAGAGACTTGGGAGCTGAGGTTATTTTATGTGAAAAAAGAGCTGATGCCAATAAATTCGCTGAAGAAAAACAAAAAGAAGGTTATTTATTTATTCATCCATCGGCAAATGATGATGTTATTTTAGGGCAGTCAACCGCTGCTTTTGAAGCATTGCAAGATATAGGAGAAGTTGATGCGATTTTTGCTCCTTGTGGCGGCGGTGGTTTGGTTTCAGGATGTTATTTATCAGCGCTTGGATTATCACCCAAAGCGCAAGTTTTTGCTTGCGAACCAAAGAATGCCAATGATGCAGCAATTTCTGTAAAGCAAGAAAAAATTTTTTCTTTCCAAGATTCTCCAAACACCATAGCTGATGGAGCCAGAACCCTAGCGGTTTTAGAGCCATGCTTTACTTACTTAAAGAAACTAAGTAATATTTTGGAAATTAATGAAGAAGAAATAATTTTTTGGCAAAAAAAATTATCAGAAATTTTAAAAATGAAAATAGAGCCAACCTCAGCCCTTGCTATTGCTGGGGCCGTACAATTCTTAAAAGAAAATAAAAATCTAAAAAATCCTAAAATTTTAGTTATTGTTTCGGGTGGCAATGTAGGGTAGAAAGGCTTTGGTATTATTATTTTTCTGGATTGCCGCGCTTCGCTCGCAATGACGAAGTAAAAAGATCAATTTTCGTCATAGATGGGAGTTGGTATTAACTCTTCTTCCCAGCTTCTTGCTTCTTAACCGCGTCCCACAAAGGTCTGATTCCAAGTATTGGAGAAATATTTTTTACAATTCTTCCGGCAACTGGTGCTGCAACCATGCCGCCGGTGTTGAAGGCGACATTTGGGCGGTCGAAAATTACATAAACTAAATATTTTGGTTTGGAAATTGGAAAGGCGGCGACGAATGATGCCATGGTTTGGCTTTCATCATAGCCACCGCCTTCTGCGCGGTTTGAGGTTCCTGTTTTTCCACCAACTTCATAGCCTTCAATGTCTGCGTTTCTAGCGGTTCCATCAAGTGCGGTTTTTCTAAGTAGCAATCTCATTGTTGCAGAAGTTGTCTCTTTTAAAACCCTTGTTCCTTCTGGCTGTTTATCAAGTTTCATAAAAGATGGATTATATAAAATTCCACCATTTACAACTGCCGAAACCCCAACCGCAAGATGCAGCGGCGTTATTGCAATTCCATGTCCGTAAGAAATTGTGTAAAGATTAATATCGCGCCAGTTTTTAGGATAAATTGGTTTTCCAAGACCAGGAAATTCAACATTTAATTTTTTCAATAAACCTAATTTTGATAAAAAATCTTTTTGATTTTCAGGGCCAATTCTTTTGGCAATCTGCACTGTTCCTATGTTTGAAGAGTGAGTAAAAATTTCCTCCACTGTCATTTCATCCTTAAATGGGTGATAATCTTTAATGGTAAAGCGGCCATATTTTATTGGGTCTCTTACATTAAGAACTTCGTTCATTTTTACTAAATTATCTTCAAATGCTTGAGTGTTGGTAAAAATTTTAAACACTGATCCGAGCTCGTAAACGCCGTTGGTAATGCGGTTAAATCTTTGATCTTGGGTTGCATCTTGCTGTAGATTTGGATCAAAACTTGGCAGCGAAGAAAGCGCTAAAATTTCGCCATTAGTAACATCCATAATCACGCCAAAAGCAGCTTTGGCATGGAATTCTTCGATGCCATTTAGCAATTCATCATTTAAAATATCTTGCGCCCTAACATCTAAAGCAAGCTGCAAATCTTGGCCGCCAACCAGCTTTTTATCATATTGCATTTCAATGCCCGAAAGACCTTTGCGATCTAAATCAACATAACCAACATAATGACTAGCAATTGATTTTTGAGGGTAAACTCTAATTCGATCATCTTCAAATAAAAGACCCGCTATTTGAAGACCTTGAACTCTTTCAACCTGTGATGGGGTAAGATTTCTTCTAAGCAAAGTCCATTGTTTGCTTTTCTTTCCATCAGAAATTTTCTTTAAAACTTCCTGATAAGAAAGGTCGGGAAAAACTGAAGAGACGCCCCTAGCAATAGATGCGGGGTCTTTTACTAAAACATTGCTAATATAAAGGGATTTGGTTTTAAGGTCGGTGGCAACTAAAACATCGTTTCGATCAAGAATATTAGCTCTTTTGCTGGCTTTTCTAAGATCGTAAATTCCACTAACTTTTACTTTATCGCCAACAAAAACAATAAAAAATAACCGCAAAATAATCGCAAAAAACGCAGCCAAAATGCAAAAATAAACAAAGGCTAGCCTAGATTTTTTTAATTCAATTGCGGCCATTAATTTACAATGTTATTTCGGCAATTAATTTTCTAACTGCCTCAACTGATCTGTTAAACATGATCATTTCTTGTGAGTTCATGTCGAGCTCCATGATTTTTTCCACGCCATTTTTACCAATGATTGCTGGAACCCCGATATATAAGTCTTTAACGCCATATTCGCCATTTAAACTAGCGGCAACTGGTAAAATTCTTCTTCTGTCAAATAAATAGCTTTCAGCCATTGCAATTGCTGAAGTTGCTGGTGCGTAAAAAGCTGATCCAGTGCCAAGTAATTTTACAATTTCAGCGCCGCCATCTCTGGTTCTTTGAATGATTTCATCAATTTTATTTTTTGTAGTCCAGCCTTTATCGATTAAGTCAGTGATTGGAACGCCGGCAACTGTTGAATATCTAATTAATGGAACCATGGTATCGCCGTGTCCGCCAAGAACGCATGAGTGAATATCTTCAATAGAAACATTAAATTCACGAGCTAAAAATAATGACATTCGTGATGAATCAAGAACTCCAGCCATTCCAACAACTTTATTTTTTGGCAAGCCACTAACTTTTTGCATCACATAAACCATTGCATCCAAAGGGTTGGTGATGACAATTACAAAAGCATCAGGAGCATGTTCTTTAATTCCCAAGGCAACCGATTTAATAATTCCAGTATTAGTTGCAACCAAATCATCGCGGCTCATTCCTGGCTTTCTGGCAATTCCCGCAGTAACAATAATTACATCCGCGCCAGCAATATCTTCATATTTATTGGTTCCAGTAATGCTAGCATCAAAATTTTCCACTACAGAAGATTGCTCCAAATCAAGAGCTTTGCCTTTCGCCACGCCATCAGCAACGTCAAGAACAACTATATCGCCTAAATTTTTTAACCCCGCCAAATGCGCTAGAGTTCCACCAATATTGCCCGCACCAATAAGTGCAATTTTATTTCTTTTTGCCATAAATTAAAAATTGTTGAATGATTATTTGATAATTCAATTTTAGTTGATTTATTGAAATCAGCAAGAGTTTGATAAGAAATGTTTGTTTTATTTTGCTTAAGGCTTGATTGCTAGGTTTTGTTATAGCTTGTCGTCAAAATCAAGATGTTTTAAAATATCCATAAAAATTTCATCAATTTTTTGATCGCCGTTGATAATTTTTATGCGAGGATTATCTTTTGCTAATTCTAAAAAACCATTTCTGACTTTTTGGTGAAAATCAAAGCCTAATTTTTCATAACGATTATTTCCGCTTCTGCCATCAATCCTTGAAAATGCTAGATCTACGGGTATATCAATTAAAAAAGTAATCTCTGGTTTAAAATCGCCAATAGTATTTTTTCTAATTTCATCAACCGCTTCAAAACCAAGGCCAAAAGCACTTCCTTGATAAGCATAGCTTGAATCAAAAAATCGATCACAAATAACGGTTTTATTTTGTAGCAAAGCTGGTTTAATTAATTTTTCAACATGCTCAAGTCTTGCAGCAAAATTAAGCAATAATTCAGTTTTTGCTTCTAACTTAGGAATATTATCATCAATTAAAATTTCCCGAATTTTTTCTGAAGCCACGCAACCACCTGGTTCGCGCGTTAAAATAACATCAAGCTTTTTATTTAAAAAAAACTCGTATAATTTCTTGGTCTGAGTAGATTTCCCAGAGCCTTCAATTCCTTCAAAAGTAATAAATTTATTCATTTATGAAAAATCCTCAAAATATTTTAATCACCGGAGCAAGTGGTGGTATAGGTCAGAGTCTCGCACAATTATATAGTAAATCAAATATAAATTTATTTTTATGTGGGCGAAATGAAAAAAAACTGCAGGAAGTGAAGGCTTTGTGTGAAGCGCTTGGAGCTAAGGTAATCATTAAGAGTTTTGATATAAAAAATGAATTGGCGGCAAAAGAATTTATTGAGGAGATTGAAGAAAAATTTGCAATTGATTTAGTTATTGCAAATGCTGGAATTTCAGCTGGAACTGCCCTTGGAACTGAAAGTTTTGAGCAGGTAAAAGAAGTGTTTTTAACCAATATTAACGGCGTTTTAAACATAATTCATCCAGCAATTGAAAAAATGAAGTTGCGCAAAAAAGGACAAATCGCAATTATTTCTTCTTTAGCTGGATTTGTTGGGCTTCCTAGTTCGCCAACATATTCTGCCAGCAAAGCTGCAATAAGAGTTTATGGCGAAGGTTTAAGAGGCAATTTAGCTGAGTTTGGAATTGAAGTAAGTGTGATTTGCCCTGGATATATAAAGACCCCAATGACGGATGTTAATAATTTTTGGATGCCCTTTTTGATGAGTAAGGAAAAATGCGTAAAAATTATTCGATGTGGATTAGAAAATAATAAATCGAGAATTGCTTTTCCATTTCCACTTTATTTTGTGGTATGGTTTGCGGCACTTCTTTCTAAGAAAATTACTGATCCAATTTTTAGAAAATTACCGAAGAAATCGGCGCTAAATCCTTAAAACGCCAATTTGAGATAAGCAAAATATCAACCTTCGTCATCCTTGGCCTCAAAAGGCCGAGGATCTCATGAGTTTAGGGCTTTTAAAGCTAAACTCAT
>CALBSF010000257.1 GCA_937927795.1 uncultured Rickettsiales bacterium | reverse complement strand
TTAAGAAAATCATAAATAATTTAAAATATCAAGAGATTTAGAATTTGGTATATAACCTCTGGTGCTATGGGGCAGGAGGGGCGGAGCTATTATTTCCGGAGCCAGAAGAGCCAGAAGCATTAGCTCCACCTCCTCCACCTAACTGATTTCCACCATTAACACCACCCGCTCTGCTTGCACCATTATCACCGGAAGACTTACTTGCCCCAGAAATGTCTTGCGCTTTATCCACACTCTTGCCCTCATTACTTGCAGCATTAGAAAGTTCATTCTTTCTTTTATTAAGCCCAGACAAACCGGACTCTGCAGCGTTGCTGGCTCTTTGACCAACCCCCCTGGCAACATTGAGAGTTTTACTAAACATTGACATACCATTAGCATCTGATGTTGGAAGAGCAGCGCCACCAATAAGTGTGGATGTAATTCCGGGAATTTGATCTGCAAATTTATATAATAAATACATCATTAATGCTGCTTTTAGAATCGTTAAAACTCTTTCTTTTACATTGGATGACAGCAAGAGTGCAAGATTGGGAATCTTAATTCCAATCACATCTAAACCAGGAATATTTTTGTAACCCTTAACATCAATCATACATGCAACACTATCATTTAGTGGATTGATTATTTCTTCCCCAACCTTATCACATGGATTAGCATTAGAAACATCCAAAATCTTACCATCTAAGCCTTTGCAATATTCTCTGCAATGAATTGTTCTGTTGGGAGCTGGCCCGTGAAAAGTTGCACTTCCAATTAATACATTATCAAAAACCAGAAGCATTATCGCTATGTAGGCGAATAATATCATTGGCTGGAAGCAAAAAGAAATTAGATTTGTCAGCCATCCTTTAAAAATATTTTCTGTTCTTTTAAATAATACGGTTGGAATAATTAATGGAGAAATAAAAACCATCAATATAATTGCAATCACTGAAGATAGAAAAATATGAAGCGCCCTTATGGTCATGGCAATTAAGAAGATGCCAAAAAACATTAAGCCTACGGAGATATATATTCCAACCGGAGAAACTAATCCAGCAAAAATTAACATGGCAATATTTGCCACCGAAACCTCGGGTCCAAAACCTAAATAACGAGCTATTTTACAATCAAGAGTATCCCATAAGGCTAGATATTCTTTACCTTTTGGATAGACTCTTCCCGACGAAACTTCGCTGCCATCGCTAATTCTTGAAATCATACCAAATTGACAACCATCCATTCGATGTGGATCATCTTGCGCTGTCATTTTAAACACCATTCTAGAAAATTCAGCCGAAGATCCGTAAACTCCATCAAAAAATGTTGATTGCCAAGCATCACCGGTTGCAAAATATAGCACAAGACCAATTTTGGTAATAAACATTAAAATATCTTTTTTCTCTCTAATATCAGCTTTTCCAATCAATAAATTAAAACCATAAAATGTAATGGCAAATGTTATAAATAACTTAACTACGAGTTGTAAATTCTTTTGAATTTTAGAAAATAACGATTCTTGTTTAACATAAGTTCCTTTTTGATATATATATTGACCACTAGAACAAACTCCAGAAGCGGACGGAGTTTCGTCGGTTCTTGAGCACACCGTGTGTCCTGCTTTATTATAAAATACATTTTCCATCGTTTCTTTAACACACTGGGCTATTGGAGTGCTAAAATGACGCTGACTTCCCATGATAAATCCAGTGTTATAAGACATTTCATTTAACGAATCTCCCCTAAAATTAAGACAGGCTGTTGAAAAATAAGGAGACGTAATGCTGCTTTGATAAGGATATGGTGTAACTGACGTCTGCGTGCAATGAGTCATATATTGGCAATAGTTTTTACACCTTCCAACATTGCCATTAATGGAGCAGTCATTATTTCTCACTTCGCTTACAGGATTAGTGCAATTTTTGGAATCTATCTGAGTCGTTGTAACTCGACGCCAATTGCCTGAACTATCGTAAGATCCATCACGAAAATAATCACAATATTGAGTTCCTCCGCGAATTGAAAAATTATATGGACAAACACTATAGCTTTGAGCGCAAATAAAACGCCCATTATCAACTGGCTTAGTTTGATAAGTAACGCCCTGCACAACACATTTTTCACCAGCCCGGCAAAAGACATGTTGACTTTCAGCTAACTGATTTCTCTCAATACAAATAAATTCCTGACTACGCTTTATGCAACAATTGTAAGCTCTATCAAACATTGCTTTGCGCTCTAAAGTTGGCTCATGGCCAATATCGTTTGGATCATCTTGACCAGTGGGAAGAAAATATTTTTTACAATTAAAATTTCCCGCCTCTAAACCTTTTAAATAATATTTTTGCGCTGGAAATTCATCATAGCTTGACTCGGTAGTTCTTCCATCTGACATATCAGTTGGATCGCGGCAAGTCTGACCAGCTGGATTATAAAAACTAGCATCCACGCTGCCATTACTAGCGCCTGACACAGCTTTAGATGTTGCGGAAGAAAAATCACCTACAACACTTTGCCACATGTCAGTTACATCATCTTCAAATTCTATTCCACCATAGTAATATTCGCGATAATCTTTATTGCCTAGGGTAAGTTTTGTGGTCTCACCATTTCTGATATATCCACTAATTCTTTCTTGCAGATCAGCTTTATAATTAGGTGCCGTCATTGTATGTTCTACATTATTTGCCTGATACCAATTTGATCCACAAATTCTTGTATCTTCATAAGCTGTGGAAGCGGCGCCATAAACCGCAGCCAAATCAACAAATGCCGCACCCATAGCAAGAACAGATCCAGCAATAGCAGCCTTACAAGCATCATTTCCACCAGATTTTCTTCCAGACTTAACGATGTCAATTAAATCTAAGAATGGCGATGGCGCAACTCTAATAGAAGCATCATTACCACAAATAGAATTCATGTAATTAATGGCGATTTTAACTGGAGCATATATGCTTAAAGCAACGGTAACACAAACTGGATTTGTCATCACAAATTCAATGTCTTTTCCACCAGTAGAAGGATTATAATCTAATCCACCAGGACTTCCATCCTTGCAATTACGAAGCCTTTCAACCCCATATTCAAAACCCGCATTAGAATCTTGAATAAAAAATAATGAAATAAAAAAAGACAATAAAACAGCAACAAAAATCGACTTCTTTTTAAAAAAATCGAAAACCTTAAAACTAAAAATATTTTTCTGTAAAAAACAGTTAATCATTAATTATTTCTATTTACTTCTTTCGTAAAAAATTGGCAACCAGTCATCTGGATCATCACCAACTTCTGATATTATTTGTTGCATCAAAAGCACGGTATCAACCCTGCCAGACAAAACTCTAATAACCTCTTCCATACCGCTTAAATCAATTCTGGCGACCACCCCGTCATTATCTTGTTTAACCAAAAAATAACGAGTTGATGGATCTGTTGTTTTAACCAAATTAAATTCTCTTTCCGAAAGCATGAAAACTTCACGATAAACTGGTGTCGCTTTAAGATTTGGTAAGAAAATTTGTGTTGCACTTTGTTGCACTAAAGTATCAGAAATACTGCTTTTTGCAGCATCTTCAACTGATTGCGTAGCAAAAACCACAAAAGTATTTAACTTTCTTAAAACTTTTAACCAATCTTTAATTTTTGGTGCAAAAACTGGATTATCAATCAGTGCCCAAGCCTCATCCAAAACAATCATAGTTGGAGAGCCATCTAATGAAGCTTGAATTCGATGAAATAAATATAATAAGACTGGTCCAATACTATGCTTATCTTTTAATATTTCACTCATTTCAACGCCAAAAGTTCGTGCCGAAAAAAAGTCGATTATGTCTTCTTCATTATCAAATAATTTGGCGTGAGATCCACCAGAATGCCACATTGCAAGCCTTCCAGCCAGTGTTCCCGGCCCTCCAAGACCCATAAATGGAGCAATATTGCGCAATCTTCTTTGCTCTTTTGGCAGTTTGTAATTTCCTTTTACCGCCTCGTTAATTCTTTCAATTTCTTGAGCAGGAAGCGGAGCATCTCCAACCGCCACCAAAGATTTTAAAAACTCAACTAAAAATGTTCTATTATCGCTATTATCTTCCAATTGAAATGGATTAAAACCCGAATTAGAAGCTGGAGTTGGAAACATATAGCGACCACGAATCGCTCTAATAAATATTTCTGCGCCATGATCCTTATCAAAGAAAAATAACCTTCCTTTAAATTTTTGCGCCTGCGCACAAAGAAAATTTAGTAATACTGTTTTACCTGACCCAGTTGGCCCAACAATCATGGTATGCCCAACATCTCGCACATGAAAACTAAAAAAGTAAGGCGTTCCAGAAACTGTATTAAGCACTGTAACCGCATCACCCCAATGATTTTTCTTTCTTTTTCCTGAAGGATAATTATGAAAAGAAGCAAAAGAAGCAATGTTAAAAGTGTTAACTGTTGATCTGCGCGCCATAAACTCATGGTTGCAAGGAAGCTGCGCCCAAAATGCCGGCTCTAGGTTCATTCTTTCACGAACTCCAGTTATACCACAATTTGAAAGCTCAACAACCGCTTGAGAAAGCGCACTTTCAAGGGCTTTAGGAGAATCTTCAATGCATAAAATGGTCAAATGATGATTTCCAAAAGCAAATTCGCCACTCATCGCCGAATCAAGCGCCTGATCGATTTCCTGAATTTGTGAAACCGCAACATCTTCCGATTGCATCAATCTTCTTTGTTGCAACTGCATTGAGCTAATTGCAACCATGCGATTAATAAATGAAAAAGACTGGCTAATTATTAACTCAAAAGGAAGCTGCATAAAACCATCAAACATCCCCGCGTGAGTTGATGGGCGATATTCTTTAATTGACACCAGCCCAGCATATTTCACGCCATCCGGGCTATGAACTTCAATTGATTTATTGCCAAAATAAAGTCTTGAAATCGGTAAATGACTGGCAACGTTAGAAAATGGCACACTAATTGGCTGAGAATATCCGCAATTTACAATACGAGCGAGAAACTCTAAAATTTCAGAAGTTATAACTCCGTCATTTTCAGTTACGCCAAGCAGCTTCGCGCCATAATTTCCAAAACCATTTAACACCCTTTCCGTCATCTCATCTAGCTCATCAAAAGCCTCACGCATATGATTTTCCCACGAAGTTTTATCGGCGCGATGTTGCAATTTTTTCGCCATATGCTCTAGCACTGCAACCCCAGACTTATCATGCCCCCTGATAATCGTTAAATAATGCTCATTGATAAAACTTCTATCATCAGAATGTTTATTCATCCATTCTTCGTTGACTCTTTGTGAAAATCTATCAGTCATCTCGCCGTCTGGAAAGCCCTTTTCATTGCGCCTAACAGTATGAAAATAAAGTGAAAAACTGCCAGAAGCCATTCCTTTCAACAAATTATTTCTTCCTGATTTTTTCAAATCAACATCAATATCATCAGCAGTTTCAAAGGCAAAACCCTTAATTTGAACAACCCTAACCAACTCTTCGTTGTTGGTGATTAAAGTATTAGAATTCCAATGACATTTATAAGGAATAAAATGCGCCGCAGAAACTTCCGACTTCGTAATCTTTTCCTTCGCTGGTTTTACAGTTGAAAAACGCATTTTTTTAAAAGCCAATTTTGATTAATTTTACAAATCAAAAGACTATTTTTTTTAAGCAAAAAAGTAAAGTTTATTTAAGATTTCTTTTTTTCTAACACACTCGATCATTCTATATTAGAATTTGATTGATACTAATGTAATTTAAAAATTATCATATTACTCTTCAGCTAAATAAAGCTAATAATTTTTATCATAACAATGCAAGCAAGATCTATTTTATCAAAAAGAAAACCATTATTTGTGTTCAAATCCTCGATGATCCACAACCCCAGACTTGTGGATCTATATAATGAAAGCGAAGAATCCGATGGAAGTTACCTAAATATCAAAAAAACAATTCATGACTTGAAATTAGAAAGAATTTTTGAATTTGACGATGAATCTAAAACTTTTTCCTATCTAGGTCCTTGGGAATATATAAAATTTACTTATCCTCTTTTATTCAAATTTGGCAAATGTTTTTCTGCGTTTACTTTTTACAATATAGGAAGAAGTGATGTTATGGATTATCTTTCTTGCTATTGCCCTAAAGAAGAATCTTGTTTTTCCGATGATTCTCAAAAATTGAGTATTTTAGAAAGAAACTCTAGGGATTTTTTTGCATCAGCACACGATCTGAAAGATGGAGGAGCTGTTTTAGATATGGATGTATTTGGTTCAAAAAATTTATGTATCGGCGAAAGCCATAATCAATCTTACTCCAGAAGATTTATTATTGAAAACATGCAGACTTTTGCTAGAAAAGGTTACAAAACATTATTTTTAGAACATCTATTTTATGATTCAGTGATGCAGGATGCTTTAAATTTATATATGCAAGAAGATTGTGATCTCGATAATATGCCAAAAGATTTAGAAAAATATTTAATTTCTCTTGGCAGGTCTTACTGCAGCAGCGCCGAACCATATGATGAAAGATATAATTTTTTTACCTTGGTTAAAGAAGCAAAAAGGTGTGGATTAAGATTGGTCGGGATTGATACCGTTGAGTCCTATAAAATGGGCATGAGCGCTTTTGGCTCGCAAGGCGCAGAAAGAATGTTGGGTATGAATTATGAAGCTAGAAGAATTATAGAAAAAGAATATAGAGGTGAAAAGTTTATTGCCTTAATGGGCAACGCCCATATCTCCAAGCATTATGGTGTTTTAGGTGTTTCGCAGATTATTCCAAACTCTGTAGCTGTTGATATCTATGCTGATGAATGCGAGCAATCTACTTGTGTAATTGGCAGCAATACAAGAAAAATTGGTAAATATGAAATAAATAGCGAAGTAAGAATTGCATGCAAAAGAGATTCTAGTCTAGCCTTAGAAAGACTCTTTGGACCAAGGCAGCATCCAGATACACTTAGCGACAACAACGCTGCTATAGATGCTTTTTTGGATAATATAAAAAAGATCAAAGACATATTTTTATTACACAGACTTTTTGTAATCAAAAATGACTCATTTCTAACAATTGAACAACAAGAATTTCAAGAATGGTATCAGGAAAATAAATTGGATTTAGGCGAAAGAACTGCTATAGCACCTACTGTTACCGCAGTATCATCTGAATTTTTCATGATATTAAGCTCTGCTAGGAATTTTGATAAATATAAAAACGTTTTACCGGGAATTAACTTATTTTTACGACTTGATGACGATTCTTTAATAAGAAGTATTTTAAATAAACATCCAGATTTAATTAGAACTCTGAATTTTGCAGAACAATTCGAAGCATTATATACAAAATGGCAAAAATATAAATTAATGAAGATAGATATGGTTACTCAAATCTATAACAACCTTATCTCAGGTCAAGCCTATGAAGGTTATGAATTGATAACAACTGCTGATTATTTTTTATTACAACCTCCCGGTGAAGCTGAACCTATTGTTTTTACAAAAGATGCAGAAGATAATGCCAAAAATATTAAAATCGAAGACCTCGAAAGAATTATCTCAACATCTTTGTCAACAACGCAGCCGCCAGAAGATCTCAGATCTCCCGCTCAGGCGTCCATAGAAAATCAATGGCCACACCAAAAAGAGGAGGCAAAACCAACCACAATTTATCGACCAGTTTTTGCAACTGGATATTGGGCGCAAATAGGTCATCGCCGCAATGATTTTCGAGCAATTGATGGTCTATATGAAACAATAGATATTGCACCACTCAAAAGATCATTATTAAAAGAAGCTGTTACATCAGACCTCGAATCAAAAGAAGAAAAAATAAAGCTTACTATGATTTCTAATGTTATTAGGGCAGCTGTGGATTCTAATTTAGTTATATTAAATGAAGATGGTGGCTTTGATTGCAATAATATAGTAATGGCTCTGCTCAAAGCAAAAACGCAGGGTGGCATTGCAAATAAAGTAATTACATTAGAAGAAATAGAATCAAATGATCAAGAAAAAAAATTTTCACAATTAGTACAAAAATATAACAAAGAATCTGGAATATTTAGTGGCAGAGTTGAAAATTTAAAATCTGGTGATGCCATGCAATTTGGGCTTCGAACCACATTTTTACCGCATAATGTAATTAATTTCTTTGAACAAAAAAATCGTGAAAAATCTTCTGTTGATAGAGATGCTTTACAGTGCTGCATCGAATATACTACGGCAGAATTAAATCCAAAATTACTTGCTTTGCAAGGCACTCCTTTCTGCGGCAGGACTTAATTCTTAAAAAAATATTTTTAAAACACAAAAGTAAGAATCTATTGATAGCAAATCAAGGTAATTTACGTCATTGCGAGCGAAGCGTGGCAATCCATATTTATTTTCCTTAGCGTCAATATGGATTGCCACGCTTCGCTCGCAATGACGTAAATTACCTATCAATAGATATTAGATTTGGTATATAACCTTTGGTGCTATCTTAGAAGGTCAATCACCCTCACCCTAACCCTCTCCCCTCAAGGGAGAGGGGATTATATCGAGTG
>CALBSF010000256.1 GCA_937927795.1 uncultured Rickettsiales bacterium | reverse complement strand
ACCCCGCCCCGAATCGCTTTGCTCTTCGACCCGCCCTCAAGGGGCGGGTGATAAAGCCCGAGCTTATTTATACTAAATTAGTTTTACAAAAATATCGGCTACAGCCATGTCACCCACCTCCAATCACCCTCAAACAATCATCATATCCAAAAAGCCTTAGCAAATCTTGATATTTTTTACTTTGTAAATTTTTAAGTCCCTCGTCATCATTTAAAATTAACTTGGCATTACTATTAGCAATTCTCAATAAATCGCTATCTAAGCTCAAATCAGCAATTTTAAATTCGGGAAGGCCGCTTTGCTTTGTGCCAAGCAAATCACCACTTCCACGCATCTTTAAATCTTCTTCAGCAATATAAAATCCATCATTTGATTCTCGTAGAATATTTAGGCGCTTTTTGCCATTGCTGCCATATTTTTTACCATAAAGTAAAATACAAAAAGATTTTTTTTCTGAGCGCCCTACTCTTCCGCGCAATTGATGAAGCTGCGACAAACCAAACATTTCTGCATTTTCAATAAAAATTATTGTCGCATCACTAACATCAATTCCAACTTCAATAACAGTTGTTGCAACTAGAATTTTAAAGTCTCCAGCAATGAATTTTAACATCATGCTTTCCTTTTCTTTTTCCTTCATTTTACCATGAATTAGCCCAACATTTTCTTCACCAAATATTTTTACCAACTCTTGATGTTTATTTTTTACATTAGATAAATCGCTTTCTTCCAACAACTGCGCTTCTGGCAAATTTTCCATTTCTTCAATTGCTGGGCAAATCCAATAGATCTTTTCGCCCTTATCTATCGCCCTTTTGGCAGCTTTATATAAATCATCTTGCTTTTCTTTTGACATTACTAAAGTTTCGATTTCTTGACGATTTTTTGGTTTTTCATCTAAAATAGAAATATCCATATCGCCATATAAACCCATCATCAGCGAGCGCGGAATCGGAGTGGCACTCATAAGTAAAACATCAACATCTACGCCCTTTTCAACCAATTTTAATCTTTGCATAACCCCAAAGCGATGCTGTTCATCAATCACCGCTAAACCTAAATTTTTAAATTTCACATCATCTTCTAAAACCGCGTGGGTGCTAATTAAAATATCAATTTCACCATTAGCTAATTTTTCTAAAATTACAGATTTTTGTTTTTTGGTTGTGGCGCTAATTAGCAATTCAATTTTAATATCAAATTTTTCTAATAACCGTTTGAAGTAGGAAAAATGCTGCTTGGCAAGAATTGTGATTGGCACAATTACGCAAGATTGTTTTTTTAAAGAAAGATTAAAAAGACAGGCCGCAATTGCCACAATTGTTTTTCCGCTGCCAACATCTCCTTGCAAAAGACGCAACATTTTTTTGTCAGAAAAAATTTCCAATTTTATTTCATCAATGGCTTTTAACTGCGAATTTGTTGGTTTGAACGGAAGATCATCAAGAAATTTTTGTGATAAATTTTCTGATAAAAAATCAGAATTTTTTACATTATCATCAAAATTTTTTCTACGATTAGAATTTTTTTTTGCCAAATTTAAAGCGATTTGCCAAGCCAATAATTCGTCGTAAGCTAATCTTTTTTGAGATATTTGATTGCTTGAACTGCCTAGAAAATGAAGGCCTTGAATCGCTTCATAAAAATTTGGCCAACCTTGAATTTTAAGAAAATTTACATCAATCCATTCTTCACTTTCTAATTTTATTTTATTTAAAATTTCTTTTATTTTTTGTGATAAAAATTTCTGAGTAATTCCAGCGCTTAAAGGATAAATCACGCTAATTCTTGGCATTTGCTCAATTTGAGCAACCGGCAAAATTTCTTGTGGATGAGAAATTTGAAATTCAACGGTTTTTCCCACAAAATTACGCTGAAAATACCCTAATACCGCAACTTCTGCGCCAATCGGCATTTTTTGTAATTGACTTGGATAAATTTTAAAAAAAACTAAATTAACATAACCACTCGGGCAAATTCCTTGTATTTTGTGAGGCTTGCGAGCATTGTCTGGCTTAATGTGAGCAACAATTTTTAATTTTAGAACTATTAATTCATCATTTTGAACTTCAAAAACTCTTGGACAAAAAACAATATTTTCAGCTCTTAAAGGCTTATGCAGCAACAAATCAAAGACTCTATCACCTTGAAGTAATTTTGATAAATATTTAGCAATAATTCCACCAACGCGATTTAAAGATGATAAAGGCAATAAAAGCGCGTCAATCCTCATTCCTCGCCCCTTAAATTTCTTCTTCTGTCATCTCTTTCTTTTATTGATTCGCGTTTATCATATAATTTTTTACCCCTACCAATTCCAATTAAAACCTTGGCAAAATTCTTTTTATTAAAAAATATCATGAACAAATTCCCTTGAATAAGCTAAAAGAATCACTTTTTATCTTTCGAAGTGGTTACAACTCTTATGACGATGTCAACTCCACATACAATGCAGACTTACCTTATCCGCTTGCTTTTTTAAAACTCATTTTTCCTTCTTGAACTTGCCCAAATGTTTGAATCATTCCAATTAGCGGACTAATGTCATCTTCATAAACTAATGTTCTGCAAACTCTTGGATATTTATCATAAAATTCCAAATTATCAAATTTAACAATTCTTAACATTTCTGTTTTGTCAGTATCATAAATGGTTTTATTTTTTTTAATTAAATCAAGTGCCCTAATAATGTAATCACATAATTTTGACATTTTCTCAACATTGTATGATTCCGTTGTATCTTGTGAATTCATTTTTATATAATAAATATATATATTGGTTATATTTTAAGTGTGTTTATTATCTTTTAATTGGAAAATGGAATAAAATTAATAATGTAATCAGATTTACATTTTTCCATTCCAGATAAATTATATTGTGATGAAATATTTGCAACAGAAGTCATTAGAGTATTTAATGTTGGAAAATATTTTATTTTTTTTATTGGATTATTTACACAATTTAAAATTTTTAATTTGGGCATATTGGTTATTGATACCAAATTATTTGAACCTATATATAATTCTTCCAATTCCAACATATTATCTATTTTTTGAATATGATTACCAATACACTCAAGATATTTTAAATTAATCAAACTTGGAATCCAATTTATTTTATTGAAATTTACATGTAATATTTTAACTTTTGGAACATCTATTTGTGTTATTTTATTATTGGAAGCACTTAGATGAGTTATTTTATTTGAACTTATTGAACGAATCGTGTTATTATGACAAGACAATTCAATTAGATTATTATCAATTATATCACCATCTATTTGATTAAATGACACTGATAAATATTTTATGTTTGAATATTTTGATAAATCAGGCATTTGTGTAAGTTTATTATTCGATAAATCTAAAAAATCAATTCGTGATAAAATATAATCAATTTTTTTTAATTCAAATAATTTCATCAAGTGTTCATTATCTATTTCCAATCTTGATAAATCCAAATAATTGTAATTTTCTATTTTTGAATCCTCAATTCGTAATTCAATTTTGGGTTTATCTTTAAAATTTTTATATATCGATTGTATGGCGTCTGAACCAAATTCACTTTGTTCCAAATCGAATTTTGAACTGAATTTTAAATCATTTTTATAAATAAAACATTTATTTCTTTTTTTAATTTCACTCATTCAAAAATATTTTTAATC
>CALBSF010000255.1 GCA_937927795.1 uncultured Rickettsiales bacterium | reverse complement strand
CGCTCTTCCGATCTTCAATTATTGAAATATCCGGGCTTGATAGCAAAGAATTTTTGCAAGGCTTGATTACTAATGATATTAATAAAATTAGCGATAAAAGCCTGATTTACAGCTGTATGCTAAATGCTCAAGGGCGTTTTTTGTATGATTTTTTTATTTTTTCAAAAGATGAGAAAATTTTTATAGATTGTTATCTGCCAAGGCGCGATGAGATTGTAAAAAAATTAAATTTTTATAAATTACGCTCAAAAGTTGAAATTAAAATAAATGATGAAATTGGAGTTTTTTTTAGTAAAGAAAATGGTGAAGGCTTGTCTTTTGAGGATCCAAGAAACGTAAAAATGGGTTATAGATCTTATTTTTTGAAAGATAAAATTTCTATAAATCAAGATCAAAATAATTATCATTATACCAGAATTATCAATAAAATTCCTGAAGGAGAATATGATTTAACTTATGAAAAATCTTTCATTTTGGAATTTGGTTTTGATAAATTAAATGCAGTAGACTACTCAAAAGGATGTTATGTTGGACAAGAACCAACCGCTAGAATTCATCATTTAGGGCAAATTAGAAAAGAAGTCATTTATACAAAATTATCTCAAGAATTAGAAAAAAATTCTAAAATTACTTGCGAAGATCAAACTCTCGGCGTAGTTTTGTCGTCAGTTT
Organism: uncultured Rickettsiales bacterium; assembly: GCA_937927795.1. GTDB lineage: Bacteria > Pseudomonadota > Alphaproteobacteria > Rickettsiales > UBA1997 > UBA2645. Next base: position 11,247 of record CALBSF010000255.1, on the reverse strand, counting down.
CTTTTAATGGCGAGATTCACGCTTTGATTTTAAAGGCAATTTAAGAATTAAAAATGCAAATTTATTTACCAATCGCAGAAATTCCGGTTAACATTATCCTGATTCTGTCGATTGGCTTGATTGCTGGTTTTTTGGCTGGAATGTTTGGAATTGGCGGTGGTTTTTTAGCTACGCCTTTTTTGATGTTTATTGGAATTCCTCCAGCCATTGCAGTTGCAACTTCTACTAATCAAATTATTGCTTCTTCAGTTTCTGGTTTGCTAGCGCATTTTCGTAAAGGAAATGTTGATATAAAGATGGGATTATTCTTGGTGATAGGCGGTTTTATTGGCTCTACTTTTGGTGTTTCGATTTTTCAAATTTTACAAAAAACCGGTCAAACTGATATCGTGGTTTCAATTACTTACGTGTTATTCTTGGGATCAATTGGCTATAAAATGTTCAAAGAGGGAATAAAAAACCTCATTACAAAAAAATATGGGGTTATTTGGAAAAAAAATGACGGCACTAGATTGGGGCAATTTTTAAGAAAAATTGATCATTTGCCATGGAAAGCTTATTTTGCTAAATCAGATATCACTATTAGTGTAATTGTGCCGGTAGTTTTAAGTTTTGGTATAGGAATTTTGGTTGCTTTGATGGGGATTGGAGGTGGGTTTTTAATGATTCCAGCAATGATTTATATTTTAAAAATGCCTTCAAATGTTGTGGTTGGAACTTCATTATTTCAAATCGTTTTTATCGCCAGTAACGCCACATTTCTACAGGTTGTAACCAATAATACGGTTGATATTGTTTTGGCTTTTTTAATGATTATCAGCTCTGCAATTGGGGCGCAAATTGGTACTAGAATTGGCTATAGAATTGATGCTGATAATCTTCGAACTTTCTTGTCGGTATTAATTTTACTTATCTGTTTTAAAATGTTATTTGGTTTATTTGCAACGCCGCTAAGCCTTTACACAATTGAAATGATGAAATGATAAAAACAATTTTATTAATCACATTTTTTATATTTTCTTTCTTGTCTAAAGCGCTTTCTAGCCCAATAGTGTCGGGCATTTCAAGCAATGAAATTAATATTGATACAAATTTTAAGGGTGCGCAGATTCTGCTTTTTGGAGCCAAGGGCGATAGCGGAAATATAATTATTGCAGTTCGTGGGCCAAAAAAAGATTTTATTGTTAGTAAAAAAGAAAAATTACTTGGGGTTTGGTATAGTGGCTCAAGAAAAGTTTTTACTAATTCTTATAGTTTTTATTCTTTATTTTCAACCATTGCAGATGATGATAAATCTAGCTTGGAAGCTGTGAATAAACTGCTTTTGGATTTGGAACTTGGTAAAAATAATCTACAATTTAATTCCACGCAAGTAACCCCAAATGATGATGAATTTAGAGTGCAGTTAATTGAAAAATTAGAAAAAAATAAATTATATTCAAGTTCCGCCAAAAAAATAGAATTCTTAAATGAAACTTTATTTAAGGTGATGCTTAATTTTCCTAAAAATATTGCACGAGGAATTTATAGTGTTGAAATTTATTTGATTGATGATGGTAATTTGCAGTCTTTTCAATCAATTCCAATTTATGTAAATCAAGTTGGATTTAGTGCAAGAGTGTTAGATTTTGCGCAAGAACAATCATTTCTTTACGGATTTTTAACTATTGCAATCGCCTTTATCGTTGGCTTTATTGCTAATTATCTATTTATTCGTTTTGTTGGTAAATAATATGACAGAAAACATCAAAAAACCTGCCGCTATAATAGTTTGTATTGATACTACTAATGCTTCTGAAATAGTGCTTCGTTACGCTTGTTATAAGGCTAGACTTGGAAGATTTGAGGTAAAAATATTATCGGTTGTTGAAGGTTCTCACAAAAATTTATTATTTGGAGCAAAGGCAATTGAAAGTGAAAAAAGACAAGATTTAGAAGATAAATTAAAAAAGTTAGTGGATAAAGTTTGCGGGGAAACTGGAATTTTACCAACTATTTCAATTAGAAATGGTGATATTGTTACTGAAATTACGCGCGAATTAAAATTTACTCCAGAATGTGTAATGTTGGTTTTGGGTAAATCAAATAATTCTATGAGCGATAATACGGTTTTGCCAAAAGTAGCCAAAAGAATTGGTAATAAAGTTCAGGTTCCAGTGGTGATTGTGCCGCAAAGTTTGGATGAAGAATTTCTTAAAAAATTGGTTTAAAAAAATGTCAATTTTTCGCTCAATTTTCACTATTTCTTTTTATATTTCGCTTTCAAGAATTTTAGGTTTTGTTAGAGATGTTTTAATTGCACAATATATTGGCGTAAGTCTTCTTTCCGATGCTTTTTTTGCTGCCTTTAGATTGCCTAATTTTTTTCGCAGAGTATTTGCTGAAGGTGCTTTTAACTCGGCTTTTGTGCCAATTTTTATTGAAAAATTACAAAATAAAGAAGGCTCGCAAAGCGATTTATTGTTTGCGCGCAATATTTTTTCATTTTTATTTTATATTCTTTTAATTTTTACAATTCTATTTCAAATTTTCATGCCATTTTTCATGAAAATTTTATTTCCAGGATTCTTATCTGAGCCAGAGAAATTCACGCTTTTGGTGGATTTATCAAGAATCACAATTTTTTATTTAATTTTCATTTCTTTAGTTTCTCTGCTTTCGGGAATACTTAATTCACTAAATAAATTTGCAATTCCTGCATCTGCGCCAATTGTGTTAAATGGAACTTTAATTGCATCAGTTTTTGTTTTTGGAAAAGCTGCGCCAACTTACGCTCACGCCCTTTCCTGGGGTGTTTTTGTTGCGGGAATTTTGCAGTTTTTATGGTTATTTATTTTTACTGTAAAAGCAAAATTTTTACTTTATCCAAAATTTCCTCGCTTAAATAATGATGCAAAAAAATTCTTTAAAAAATTATTGCCTGGAATTATTGGCGCTAATGTAATGCAAATTAATTTGTTGGTTGATTCAATATTTGCAAGCATGATTGCTGGCGCAGTTTCTTACCTTTATTATGCTGATCGTATTAATCAATTGCCACTAGCAATGATTGGAATTGCAATTGGAATTGCTCTGCTTCCTGCGCTTTCAAGAAAAATTAAATCTCATGAATATGATGGCGCAATTAAGCTACAAAATATCGCTTTAGAGGCTGGTTTAATTTTAGTAATTCCTGCAACTCTAGCTTTAACTTGCCTTTCTTATCCAATAATTTCAACTCTTTTTGAAAGAGGAAAATTTACTTCTGATCAAAGTTTTTTTGTAGCAAAAGCCTTGATGTTTTATTCACTTGGACTTCCTTCTTATGTTTTAGTAAAAGTGATGGAGCCGGCTTTCTTTTCAAGAGGAAATACAAGAACCCCTATGAACATCGCCTTTGTTTGCTTATTTTCTAACGCGATTTTAAATGCAATTTTTTATATGCTTGAATTTAGTTATATTGGCATTGTTTTATCTTCAATAATTTCTTCTTATCTAAATTTAACTTTGTTAATCACTATCTTAATTAGAAAAAAACATTTTGCTTTTGAAAAAGATTTTGCCAAAAAATTAATTCTAATTCTAATTCCATCAAGCCTTATGGCATTTGTTCTCATAGGCCTTCGTGAATATTTTTATATTAATGATAGTTTTGGTAAAATTGCTGAATTAATTATTATGATTTCAGTTGGATTATTGGTTTATTTAGTTTTTGCTTATGCATCAGGAAGCCTTAATATTTTACTTAAGTCAAACATTTTAAAGCGCAAAAAAGATGATATCATGCCAGCCTCATAAAACGAGCCCTTGTAAAGCTTTTTTGTTTTGCGGGGGCTGTGATTTTTTAGATTTTAGTGAAGAAAAATATCGCGATTTTAAAAAAGAAATTTTAGCAAAATCGGGCTTTGAAAATGCCATTTGGCTGTGGATTAACAATGCTTCGCGCCGCAGAGTAATTTTTCAAATAGATCAAAAAAATAACCTAGGATTTTTTTCTAAAAAAACCAATTCATTAGTAAAAATTGATGACTGTTTTGTTGCGAAAAAAGAAATTTCAGATTTTATTTTTAAACTAAAAAATTTCTTAAAAACACAAGAAGAAAATTTTATTACTCAAATTGCCACAACCTTATTTGACAATGGTTTAGATTTGATTTTTTTTGTAAAAAGAGCGCCAAATTTATCGCAAATTCAAAAGCTTACTAATTTTTCTAAAGAAGAAAATATTAACATTTCTTATAATTTTAAAAATTCAGTTACGCCGATATTGCTTTTAAGAAAAAATCAAATTTTTTATCCAAATTTTAAAATTGATTTAGGTTCAGAAGTGTTCTTGCAGGCAACAAAGGAAGGACTTGACGGCATTATAGAAATTTGCAGAAATGAAATTTTACAACAAAAAAAAGATTTAAAAATAATAGATTTATATTCTGGTTTTGGCTCCTACAGTTTTGGAATTTGTGATTTAGTTGCTAAAATTACTGCGATAGAAGGTGATGAAAAAATGGTGAATTTAATTGGTAAAAATGTGATTAAAAATAATTTAACCAATAAAATTAATGCCAAGGTTTGTGATTTATTTTTAAATCCAATTGATAAAAAAGAATTATCAAAATTTGATTTTGCAATCATTAATCCGCCCAGAAATGGCGCGTCTCCACAGATTACTCAAATTGCTAATTCTAATTTAAAAAATTTAATTTATATTTCTTGTAATCCACAAAGTTTTAAAAGAGATATGGAGATTTTAATTGCTAAAAATTTTAGATTAAAAAATCTTTTTGCCATCGATCAATTTTATGGAAGTAGCCATTTAGAAGTGGTTGGTATTTTTGAAAATTAATTTTTTAAAAATAATTCTTTAACTGCAGCAACAATATTTTTTTGCTTCATAAAGCTTTCTCCAATCAAAAAGCAATTAATGCCAGCTTGGGTAAGTAAATCAATATCTAGCGCATCTTTAATGCCGCTTTCTGATATTAAAACATAGTCAGTTGGAACTTGATCTGCCAAATCTAGCGATGTTTTTAAATCTGTTTTTAGGCTTTTTAAATCACGATTATTAATTCCTAGTAATTTGCTTTTTAATTTTGATGCTCGCTGCAATTCTTCTTGATTGTGAATTTCAATTAATACCGATAAACCAAGATCAAAGGCGCATTGCTCTAATTCCTTTAGCTTATTGTCATCAAGCATTGCCACAATTAATAAAATGCAATCAGCGCCAATCATTTTTGCCTCAAAAATTTGATAGCAATCAACCATAAAATCTTTGCGCAAAATTGGTAAATTAGAAATAGCCGCAATATCGTTTAAATATTGGTTTTTGCCCATAAAATATTTTTCATCAGTTAAAACTGATAAACAGGTTGCACCAGCTGTTTCGTAGTCTTTGGCGATGTTAATGTGGTTGAAGTCTTTGCGAATTAAACCATGAGATGGTGATGCTTTTTTTACTTCGCAAATTAATCCAATTTCTTGCTTATCATCTTTATTTTTTAAGGCGGTAAAAAAGTCTTTAATTTTTCTCTCGCCGCACTTCATAGAAGCGCACATCTGCTGGGTTGAAAGCTCTTTTTTGCGATTTCTAACTTCGATTAATTTATGCTGATAAATTTCTTCTAGAATATTTTTCATAGATAAGCTATAGTTATTAGGCGCGATAAGCCAGGGTCTCCATAGCTTAATTTATAAGTCATTAACTATCAATATTATGATCGATTTTTCTAATCAAAATGTTCGTTTAAGAAGAGGCAGAACCACCGAGTGGATGCGAAGCCTGCTTGCCGAAAATCAGGTTTCATCAAGTGATCTAATTTTACCGCTTTTTGTTATTGAAGGAAAAAATAAACAAGAAAAAATCAATAATCTGCCTGATGTTTTTCGTTATTCAATTGATTTGATTGTTAAAAAAGCAAAAGAGGCTAGGGCGCTTCAAATTCCAGCTTTAATGCTATTTCCTGTTATTGATCAAAAGTTAAAAACAAATGAAGGTAAGCAGGCTTTAAATAAAAATAATTTAATTTGTAGGGCGGTAAAAGAAATAAAAAATGCGGTTCCTGAAATTGGAATTATTTGCGATGTGGCGTTAGATCCATATACGGCGCATGGGCATGACGGGTTGATTGATAAAAATGGCTATGTTTTAAATGATGAAACAATTGAAGTTTTGTGTCAGCAATCAATAGTTCAGGCAAATGCCGGATGCGATATTATTGCTCCATCAGATATGATGGATGGCAGAGTTTTGAAAATTCGCCAGAGCCTTGATAAAGAAGGTTTTACCAATGTTGCAATTATGAGTTATGCTGCAAAATATGCGTCAAATTTTTATGGTCCTTTTCGCGATGCGGTTGGTTCAAGTAAAAATTTAAAAACCGATAAAAAAACTTATCAAATGGATTTTAGAAATTCTGATGAGGCGATGCGCGAAATTGAGCTTGATATTAAAGAGGGCGCAGACATGTTAATTGTCAAACCTGGTATGCCTTATTTATATGTGATAAAACAAGCTTCAACGAGATATAAAACCCCAATTATTGCTTATCAGGTTAGTGGTGAATATGCGATGTTAAAGCACGCCGCTAAAGCAGGAGCATTTGATTTTGATAATGCCTTTTTAGAAAGTTTAATTGCCTTTAAAAGAGCGGGAAGCAGAGCGATTATAACTTATGGCGCTATTGATTTTGCTAAAAAATTTTGTCAAGCCAAGTAATAACGCCAATTGCAACGACAAGCATGGCAAAAATTTTTGAAGTCATCTTGTATTCGAGGGTGTCAATTTTTTGCTCAAGAATATCTATCTTTTTCTCTAATTTTATTTCCAAATTCTTTAAATCTTGCTTAGTTGCAAGGCCCTCAAGCGATTGAGTATGGGTATCTTTAATTGCTTCAGATAATTCTTCAGCAACTTTTTGCTGCAACCCAGCCTTTTCTAGTCTTTTGGAAAGTTTTAAAGTGTCAACAAAATATAGTGGCATAGTAGTGGTAGTCATAGGTTTGTGGTTTTTTTGGGTTAATGGGTGCAAAGATTTTATTTTAAGTAAAACAAAAAGTCAAATTCACATTTTTTTGGCAATTCTAAGTCCTACAATTAACGCTAATAAATTAGAAAAATAAACAATCAATTGCATTCCTGCTGGTTGATCGATATAGCCAAAAAATATGTGCAAAAATTTCCCTAAATAACTGGTTTGTGATAAAATTTGTGAGGCGTCAAATAATGGGTTGCCAAGAGCTGGAACTATGCCAGCATTAATCCAAAAGCCAATTCCTTGAGCTGATATTCCTGAAGCTAAAAAAACCAAAATCCAAGTTGTGATGGTAAAAAAATATTTGCCAAATATTTTTAAAATTCCAAGGTAAAGAGCTAGTCCAGCAATTGATCCAAAAGTAATTCCAATTAATATTCCAAGAATTATTTGAAAAACTTCTTCGCCAGATAAATAATAACTATAGCTGAAAAGCACTATTTCTGTGCCTTCGCGGATGGTTGATAAAAAAACTACCACCAATAAAATGTAAAGTGGTTTTTTGCCTTCGCGAATTGAATTGCTTAATTTTTTTAATTCTCCAGAAATTGATTTTGCATGTTTTTGCATCCAAATTGTAGTCCAAGAAATCATGAAGGCGGCTGATAATAAAATCAATCCGTTAAAGAATTCTTGACCCATTCCATCTAAACTTTCAGAAATTTTATCGGCAGAAAAAGCGATAAAAAGTGAGGCGATTATTCCAAGTAATAGTCCGCCTAAAATCCACTTACCATGACCTTTAATATCTTTAGTTGCGGCACTTAAAATCCCAATAATTAATGAAATTTCAAGAATCTCGCGAAATACTACTATTGCGATTTGAAGCATAAATTTTATAATAAATGATAATTTTTATCATTATAAAACAAAAACTTGATGTTGCAAGATCTATCAATCTATATCCACTATCCGTTTTGCAAGGCGAAATGCCCATATTGTGATTTTAATTCACATGTTAAAGATGGGGTTGATTTTCAAGCTTTTTTACAGGCTTATAAAAATGAATTAAATTTTTTTGCTGCAAAAATTGGTCAAAGAAAAGTAAAAACAATTTTTTTTGGTGGCGGAACGCCGTCGTTAATGCCGATATTTTTGGTTGAAGGAATTTTAAAAGAAATTTCAAATTTATGGTTAATTGATGAAAATTGCGAAATAACTTTAGAAGCAAATCCAACATCTTTTGAAAGTGCAAAATTTAAGGATTTAAGGCATGCTGGAATCAATCGTTTATCAATTGGAATTCAGGCTTTAAATGATCAAGATTTAAAATTTTTAGGAAGGCAGCACAGCTCTACAGAAGCGATTGCAACGATAGAGGTGGCGGCAAAAATTTTTGATAATTTTTCTTTTGATTTAATTTATGCAAGGCCACTGCAAACCCTAAAAGACTGGCAAATAGAACTTAAGCGCGCAATAGATTTTGGCACAAAACATCTTTCTTTATATCAGCTGACAATTGAAAAAGGTACAAAATTTTTCTCTGATTTTAAGCAAAAAAAGTTTGAAATGCCGGATGAAGAATTATCAGTAAATTTTTATGAACTAACCGATGAAATCACTGCTATCAATGGTTTTAAGGCTTATGAAATTTCAAATTATGCTAAAAATAATTTTGAATCTAGGCATAATTTAGCTTATTGGCTTGGAAAAGATTATATTGGAATTGGCGCTGGCGCTCATTCGAGAATTTATTTTGAAAATGAAAAAAATCGCCGAGAAATAATGATGATTCACGAGCCACTTAATTGGCTTAATAAAACAAAAGATGTTGGAAATGGCATTCAAGTTAATAAAGAAATTTTGGCGCAAGAATTATTAGAAGAGTTGATTTTAATGGGATTGCGCTTAGAAGATGGAATTTCAAGTCAAATTTTTAAAACTCATTTTAATAAAAATATCGATCAAATTTTTGACTTTAATAAGCTAAAAACCCTTGAAAATCAAGGTTTGATCATAGTTAGTGGCGATGGAATTAAAATAACAAAAAGTCGCAGAATATTAACTAATGTAATTATAGAAAAGCTTTGTCATACATTGTTCCAGATTTGATAATTTTATCTTAAAAACCTTGCAATCACTAGATTTTTATTGCATTTAAATTTTCTAAATGAAAAAGTTTTGCTTTCAGGCTTAGTTATTATCAAAATTTAAAAAATATGACCCAAAATAACCAAAATACAGATAGCCTTCTTTTGGAGTCTTGCGAATATGAGGCGCTTCCTATTTTGCAGGGCGCTCTTCGTATGTATTTTTCAAAGCTTTTTAGTTTTCTTACAACTAGCTTGTTTTTAGTTATTGGATTTTTATTAATCGCCTTCGCTTTAGTATATAATTATGGTGAAGTTGATTTGATGTCATTTTTTGAATTTACTAAAAATAAAAAATTATTCTCAAATTTAAGCTTGGATTCAAAACAAGCAATTGGATTGGTGGTGCTATTTTGGATATTTTTTTCTTGGCTTAGAATGTCTTATTTGGTTGCAGCAAATGGATTTTTTGGAAAAACTAATCCAATAGTAACTGGCTTTTCTAAAGTTATTTCTTTTATCTTAATTGATTTGATGAGATTTATAATTTTATTACTTGGAACCATCATTTTGCCAATGCTTCCATTCATAGTGGTAAAATATTATATTTCATCTGCAGTGCTTTCAATGCAAAATGAAGGTGCGATTAACTCAATGCTTGAAAGTGGTGAATATGTTGAGGGCAGAATGATGGCAACGATTCGCTGCTCTATGTTTATAACTATTTTAACCTTGATTGGAATTTTATCGACTTATGTAATTAGCGATTTTTTTATTAAAGATAATTTAATTTTTTGGTCAGTAAATTTGCTATTTTTTATATTTATATTTTTGCCAATCAATGCTTGTTATAGGGTTTTGGTTTTTAGAAAATTACAATTTTTAGATGGCGAATTAAGAGTTCAAGAAACTACTTTTGAAAAATTCTGGTTTGTTTTCTTTAGAATATTTTTGCTTGCAAGTGCAGTTGCTATGCTTTTTGTGGTTATCAACGGTCAATTGGATGGTTTTCTAGCTAATATTTTATTTGGAAAATAAAATTAACTTTTTTAAAAACTAGTATAGATTTATATTTTGGTATATATCTTACAAACATCACCATCAAATTCTTTGGTTTCTTTTAAATAAAAACCAAGATTTTCTTTTAAAATATTATTTATATCAAATTCAGCAAGTGCGCTAATTCCGTCATTTCCAATGATCTTATCGTTTTGCATTACAATTAATTTATCAACTAAATTTTCCTTTAAAAATTCAGTTGCAATCATGCTTCCACCTTCAACTAGAATTGAATTTAAGCCTTTCAAATAAAGTTTTTTTAACGCCTCTTTTAAATCAATTGAATTGTTTTTATTTTCACAATTAATGATTTCAACCGTATTTGGTAAATCATTACAATTAGTGATAAATATTGATGGATTTTGAAAAATTTTAAGATTTTTATCGAAAATTCCGCTATTTGAAATTACAATTTTTTTTGGACTATAATCTTCTAAACCCTTGATTCTGCAGTCTAAACTTGGATTGTCTTTTCGAATAGTATTTCCTCCAACTAAAATTCCATCATTAATTGAGCGTAAATGATGAGCGAATTTGCGAGATTTTTCATTTGTGATCCATTTGCTTTGAAAATTTTTATCAGCAATTTTTCCATCTAAACTAACGGCTAATTTTAAGGTGATGTAGGGTATTTTGGTTTGGCGAGCTTTAAAAAATGCACGATAAAGATCTTGCGCCTTTTCTTCTAAAACGCCATATTCCACTTCAATTTCAGCATTTTTTAATTTTATGATTCCTTGACCATTCATTCTTTGATCTAGGTCTTTGGTTGCAATTATTACTCTTTTAAAGCCATATTTAATAATTTCATCGCAGCAAGAAACATCTCTGCCTTTGTGGCAGCAAGGCTCTAAAGTTACATATAAATCAGCGTCTTTTAAAATTTCCTTATTTAAAACTTTGTCAATTGCAGCTTTTTCAGCATGAGGGCGACCATTTTTTGCGGTAATTCCGGTGGCAATAATAACATCATTTTTAACTATAACGCAGCCAACACAAGGATTTGAGGCGGTAATTCCAAGATTTTTTTTTGCCAGATTTAAGCCATAAGACATAAATTTGGGATTAAAAACTGTCATAATATCCTACAAAATTAATAAGTTACTGCCTTTTTTGGTGATAAAAGTTGCTTTTTAAGAAGTGGTGCC
>CALBSF010000254.1 GCA_937927795.1 uncultured Rickettsiales bacterium | reverse complement strand
CACTTTATTTTCAGCAAATTAAAAACTTAAATTCAATAAAAAGACAAGATAAAAATTACACCCGATTCCCTTCTTAAAACTAATCCTCAATATTTGGCTCAACCAATAAAGCATCTAGGTAAAAGCTAGGAAAATCAGGTTAGCAAAAATGCACCCCTACAACAAATTATTTTTTCTAGGAAAATTTTTTGATTTTACATCTATTGCAAAATTTTCTACGGCCCTAGAAATATTGGTCGCTAAATCTGCGTAATATTCTACGAACCTTGGCTTAAATTCTTGGTTTAGACCAAGCAAATCATCAATCACCAAAACTTGTCCATCGCAGTTTAAAGAAGCGCCAATTCCAATTGTGGGGATTTTTATTGCCTTAGTTATTTTATCTGCCAAAAGTGCTGGAACCGCTTCTATTACCAGCGCAAAGGCTCCTGCTTTTTCTATTAATTCTGCAGTTTGTAAAATTTCCAATGCCGAATTTTCATCTTTTCCCTGATATTTATAACCGCCAATTTGCCTTACGCTCTGAGGTAAAAGACCAACGTGACCCATCACATTTATTTTATTATCAACTAGAAATTTTACTCTATCTATTAAATCTAGCGTAACTTCAATTTTTATTGCATCACAGCCAGTTTGACTTACAACCGCAAGTGCTGATTCTAAAGCTTGTTGATTAGATTCTTCGTAAGTTCCAAATGGCAAATCCACCACCACAAAAGATTTTTTAACCCCGCGCATCACTGCCCTTCCATGATCAATCATCATCGCCAAATTAACATCTACAGTGTCTTTAAAGCCGTAAATAGTCATTCCAAGAGAATCTCCAACTAAAATAATATCACAAAATTCATCAATTATTTTTGCAATTGGAAAAGTATAAGCGGTTAAACAAACTATTTTTTCTTGATCTTTTTTTTGTATAATATCTTGAATGGAGATTTTTTTATTCATTCTTTTCCTCTTGAATTAAGAGTGATTTTTCTAACTTTTTTACCATCAAAGGCAAACCCAAATATTGCCTAGCTTGATCGAGATTAGTGTTGCAAACAACATCACCTAAATCGCCGCCAATATTGGTTGCAATATTAATAGGAATTTGTTTTTGTGCGTTTCCAGTTAAAAAAACTACATTAAATAAAGAATCTGTTACATTATTTTTTAGATTAATTTTTCCAGATAATATTCCATTTAAAGCAACTGCAGAAGTATCGATTTTAAAAATCATATTTCCACCATTAGAAAATTGCGCAACCCCACTAGCTTTATCAAAAACAGTAGTTGCATCTCGATTAAATAAAATATTTTCAGGATTTTTTAAATCTGCCACATGACTTTGCGGCAAGAACATTTTAGTTACCAAATCATTTGCGCCATAACCAATTACCGATGGATTATTTACGCTAAATTTAACTTCACCATTAGCTAAGTCAAAAAACTCTTCTTTTTTATTTGCAGCAACCGAAATACTCGCAGATATATTAGATATTCCTGAAATATTTTCTAGTTTAAATAAATTTGATAAAAGTGGCTTAACCTCAATATTTTCTAGCACAATATTGCCATTAATAATTTTATTATTTTTGATTCCAAGTAAACCTTTATAGCTTAAAGTTCCGCCATATATTTCACCAGAAGCTTCATCTGTTGTAATAATTCCATCCTTTAATTTTCCAGATAATTTTGCATTTTTTATCGCCATTCCATCTAGAACTATTTTTTCAAAATCAAGCTCCACCCTTCCATTAAAGCCCTCTAAAGAAGGAAGATAGTAAAATTGATCGATAAAATTTCTATTTTTATTTTTACTAACAACTTTTAAAGTTTTATCAATTAAAGGA
>CALBSF010000253.1 GCA_937927795.1 uncultured Rickettsiales bacterium | reverse complement strand
TACACGACGCTCTTCCGATCTTTTTGCTCTTTTTTTCAAGAAATTTTTTAAAATATTCCCGATATTCCAAAAAATTTCTTGAAAAAATCACTAAAAATTTCCTAAAACAATATGGTAGAATTATTTAGGGATAAGTTCTTAATTTAAATTAAAACATCTAAAGCCATGATCGAAAGTTTCTTTAATTACGCAGATACAAAAGATTGTTCAGACATTCACATCGCCTCTAACTCGGTTGCAATGATTAGAATAGATGGAGATATATCTCCGATTATTAATTGCTCTATCCTTACAGCCAAGCAAGTTGAAGAAATGCTATACTCAATAATGAGTGAAAAGCAAAAAAAGACGTATCAAGAAAATTTGGAATTAGATTTTTCTGTAACTTCACAAAGTGGCACCCGCTTTAGAGCGAACGCTTTTTTCACCATTAATGGTCCAGCAATTTCTTTAAGAAAAATTTCTTCCAAAATAAAAACAATTGCCGAGCTTGAAATTCCAGAATCAATAAGTCGCTTAGCTTCTTTTGGTAAAGGCTTGATTTTATTGGTTGGATCTGCAGGAACAGGAAAATCAACCACAATTGCCGCATTATTAGATCAAATCAACAATAATTATTCGCGCCACATTATCACAATTGAAGATCCAATAGAATTTATTCATCAAGATAAAAAATCTTTGATTAGTCAACGCGAAGTTGGGTTTAATACTTTAAGCTTTGATAACGCACTGCGCAGTGCTTTAAGGCAAGATCCTGATGTTATAATGGTTGGGGAAATGCGCGATGTTGAAACTATTCGCTTTGCACTCACGGCCGCCGAAACTGGACATTTAGTTTTCGCAACTCTTCATACTAACTCCGCATCACAAACAATTAATCGTATTGTCGATATTTTTCCTGGAGAAGATAAATTATTGGCCCGCGCCATGTTATCAACATCTTTAAGCGCAATAATTTCACAAAAATTATTAAAAAAAGTTGGCGGCGGAAGAATAGCTGCTCACGAAATTTTACTTGCCACGCCAGCAATTCGTAATTTAATTCGTGAAGATAAAATTCCACAAATTGATTCAATGATTTCACTTGGTCGAAAAGATGGAATGTGTTTGATGAAAGAATCAATAAAGGAGCTATTTGCTAAAGGTTTAATTAGCCAAGAAGAGCTGGAAAATAGCAATGAAATTATTTGATAGGGCTATACCAAATTACAATTCTATTGACACTTTTTTACGAAGTATTTTTGAGGAAAAA
>CALBSF010000252.1 GCA_937927795.1 uncultured Rickettsiales bacterium | reverse complement strand
GACAACGCTAGAAGATATAATAACTGGCAATATTTGAAACATTGTTTAGAAGATAAAACAACTATCGAAGGCAGAGTAATTGGTAAAGTTAAAGGCGGTTACGCTGTTGATGTTAATGGCATCACTTGTTTCTTACCTAGAAGCCAAGTTGATACTGTTCTTTTATCTGATGACGGTTTCTTAGTTGGAAAAGTTGAAAAATTACAAGTTCTAAAAATTGACGAACTGCGCGGTAACGTTGTAGTTTCAAGAAGAGCTATCTTAGAAACTCAAAGAAATATCGAAAAAGAAAAAGTTCTTTCAACTATTAAAGTTGGCGATGTGCTTGACGGTATCGTTAAAAACATCACTGATTATGGTGCGTTTATTGACTTTGGAAGTTTAGATGGATTACTACACTTAACCGATATTTCTTGGTCAAGAGTTAGACATCCTTCTGAAATTTTGAAAATTGGACAAGAAGTAAAAGTTCAAATCATTAAATATGATGAAGCTAACAAGAGAATTTCTCTTGGCATGAAACAATTGCAACAAAATCCTTGGGATTCAATCGCTCAAAGATATCCAGTTAGCAGCACCGTTAAAGGTAAAGTTACCAATGTTACTAACTATGGTATTTTTGTTGAAATTGAAACTGGAATTGAAGGTTTGGTTCATATTTCTGAAATGAGCTGGTTGAAAAACAACGGCTCTTCAGGTAAAGCTATTGTTGCTGGAACTGAAGTTGAAGTGATGGTTTTGGATATTAATCCACAAACTCACAGAATTTCTTTAGGAATGAAACAATGCGAAAAAAACCCTTGGCAAGATTTCTCTGAAAAACACCAAGTTGGCGATATCGTTGAAGGAACAGTTAGAAATTACACTGAATTTGGTCTTTTCATTGCTTTTGATAGCGGTGTTGAAGGTCTAGTTTATGTTTCTGACATTGGCGAAGGCACTCCAGAAGAATTGCTAAAAAAATACAAAAAAGATGACAAAATCAATGTTGTAGTTTTAGGAAGTAATTACGAAAAAGAAAGAATCAGCCTTGGTATTAAACAAGTTGGAAACACCAACTTTAAAGCCGAACTTGATAAAATTGAACAAGGACAAACCGTTCCTTGCGTAGTTATTCATATCAAAAAAGACTTTTTAGAAGTTGAGCTTGATAACGGCCTAAAAGCAATCATTAAAAGACTTGATTTATCAAAAAATAAACAAAATCAAAGAACTGAAAAATTTGAAGTTGGCGATAGATTAGAAGCTAAAGTTATGTTATTTAACAAAGTTAGCGGAAAATTATTGCTTTCAATCAAAGATTTAGAAAGTGATTTAGAAGATGTTCATTTTTATTCTGAAAAAGAAAGTGGCAACACTATCGGCAGCATTGCTGGTGATGTTTTAAGCTCGCTTTCTGTTGTAAATGAAGATAAAAAATAGACTTAAAAAAACCTTGCCATCCTTGAGTCTGTAAAAACTCAAGGATGGTTAAGATTAGATGACTGTAAGTGTAAATTTTGTTTTTTATGGATTGCCACGCTTCGCTCCCAATGACGAAATTCGGACTTTGGATCTTTGTCCGTAATAATGAGACTCAGGGCGATTTTGATGATCTTCGTCATTGCGAGCGAAGCGTGGCAATCCATAAAAATTTAACAAACGATCACTAAAAACATTAGCCGTATATGCAAAACTCCAACAATCTCGCCTCTCTTATCTATCTTAAAGACAAATTACATAAATGGAAAAATATCGCTTTTATTGCAAGCTTTTTTGCAATTTTAGTTGGATTTAAATTAATGCTTGGTGGCGGATTTTCTGGCGGGCTTGGCGAGTCTGATTATATTGCCAATATAAAAATTGAAGGTGTTATTTTTGAAGATGATCATCGCAGCAAATTATTAGCCGAAATTGCTAATGAAAAATCAATAAAAGCAGTAATAATCGAAATAAACAGCCCTGGTGGCGGAATAGTTGGCAGTGAAATTTTATTTAATGATTTAAGCTTAATTGCTAAAAATAAACCAACCGTAGTTTTAATGGACTCGCTAGCTGCCTCTGGCGGATATATGGCAGCAATTGCAAGTGATCATATTATTGCACATAACGGAACTTTAACTGGGTCAATCGGGGTTTTAATGCAAGTGGCAGAAGTTACTGAATTAGCTGATAAAATCGGAGTAAAATTTAATAGCTATAAATCTTCACCAATCAAGGGAAGCCCGTCGCCATTTGAAAAATCAAGCCCTATGATTGAAGCGGTGATGAAAGAATCAATTTTAGATAGTTATAAATTTTTTTCTGATTTAGTAAAAAAACAACGCGCCGAAAAATTAAATAAATCTTTAGAAAAAGAAATTTTTGATGGCAGAATTTTTACAGGAAGACAAGCACTTCAAGCTGGATTAGTTGATGAAATTGGCGGCAAAGATCAAGCAATAAAATATTTAACCGCTAAATTACAAAATAAAAATTTGCCGGTTGAAGATATCGAATTAATTGATAAAAAAGAAAAAATCTTTGATCGTATTTTTGGAATTATTCCTTTTTTTAAAGAAGCTAAAGTGGCAAGTCAAAGCAGCAATAAGATTATGGCGATAATGAGGTAACGCCTGATCAAATCAAAAAATCACTTGCACTTATCAAAATAAAATAGCATAATACCTTAGTAAATTACTCAGGTATAACATATGATTCTTACAACTAAAGGCAGATACGCAGTTATGGCCGCTATTGAAATTGCTGATAGCAATGGTCAGCCAATTACCTTGTCTAAAATTTCAGAAAAACAAAATATTTCTTTATCTTATCTTGAGCAAATTTTTATGCAGCTTAAAAAAGCTAACATTGTAAAAGCAATAAAAGGACCGGGCGGCGGATATACTTTAGCTAAACCATATAACGAAATTACTATTGCGCAAATTATCAAAGCTACCGGAGAATCAATTAAAATGACTCGCTGCGTAAGTGATAAAAAATCTTGCGCGCCAACCAGCGCTAAATGTAAAACTCATCATTTATGGAGCGGGCTTGAAAATAAAATTTACGAATATCTAAACTCAATTTCAATTGAGGATATATGCAAGTAATTTATTTTGATAATAACTCAACAACTAAAATTGCTGGCGACGTTTTATCAAAGATGAATGAGGCTTACGCCCTGCCCTTAAACGCTTCGGCCATTCATCAATATGGAAGAAAAGCATCAAATTTAATTGAAAGTGTAAGACAAAAAACTCAAAATTTGTTAAATGCTCAAAATTATGAAGTGATTTTTACTTCTAGCGCTTCAGAGGCAAATAATACGGTGATTTTTGGCGCAAAAGTTAGTAAAATTTTAATTTGCGCAACTGAACATGCTTCAATTTATAAATGCCAACCAGAAAATAAAGAAATTATTGAAATTAAAGTTTTACCAAATGGTTTAATTGACATTTCTAATTTAAATGAAGAGTTGGAAAAAATTACTAATCAAGATTTTTTATTATCTGTAAGTCTTGCAAATAATGAAACCGGCGTAATTCAAGATATTAAAGAAATTGCAAAATTAGTTCACCAAAAAGGCGGATTAATTCATAGCGATATTGTTCAGGCTCTAGGTAAAATTGATGTTGATTTAGAAGATTTAAATATTGATTTTGCTTCAATTTCTGCTCATAAAATTAGGGGCCCGCAAGGAGTTGGATCTTTACTTGTAAGAAAAGGCGTTGAATTAGATCCGCTAATATATGGCGCAGGTCAAGAAAAATCAAAAAGAGCGGGAACGCATAATGTTGCAGGAATCGTTGGATTTGGCGCAGCCCTTGATTTAGTAGATGTAAAAGAATTTTCTAAAATAGAAATTTTAAGAAATTTTTTAGAAAAAAGTTTAAAAGAAATCGCACTAGATAATGTAAAGTTTTTTGGCAATCAAGTTAAAAGGCTTCCAAACACTAGTTATA
>CALBSF010000251.1 GCA_937927795.1 uncultured Rickettsiales bacterium | reverse complement strand
TTTTCAGCATTTTCAAGCTTTTTTGAAAGCTCAACTTCTTCTTTAATATTTTTAGAAACTTCAATTGAATAATTTAGTGAATTTCTAATTTGATTAATCTCAGTTCTTATTTTATCAAATAATAATTTTTCTTCATATTCTATAAAATTTATTTTTGATCTTGTTGCCGCTGCCTTACCTTTTGCCTGTCTTCTTTGCAGTGGCATTTCAATTTCTAATTTTGCATAATTTTCACTTTCACTTCTTGTTTTTGGGCCATTTCCCGCATCTTGCGATGCCCCAATATCAACATCTAATTTTGGTTTTAATAAATTTTCAGCCTGTTTTAAATTATTTAATTCCAACTCTTTTTTGATTTTTATAATTCTAATTTCAGGCCTTTGATCTAAAGCGTGATCGATATCTTTATTAATTTTATTTTCTGTAATTTCCCTAAAATCAAAATCAATTTCAGGTAAATTTTCGATATTTATTTTTTTTATCTCACCATTTTCATCGCGAAAAAATAATGATAAAAAAATTGCACTATTTTCAAGCTCTCTTTTTGCTTCTAATAAAGAGTTTTTGCGGTTCAAAATATTTCTTTTATTTTCGCTTAAAATAATTTGAGGTAAATCTCCTTTATTAAATCTAACCTCCAACTGTTTTTGTCTTTGCATTGCTAGCTCATAAAGTTCTTGATAAATTTTGTAAATTTGACCAGAACTAACGAAGTGCCAGTAAGCTTTGGTGGCGTCTCTTTGAATTTCAATTTTAATATTTTCTAGCTGAACTTTACTTTCTTTTAACTCTAATTTTGAAGTAATTAAATCTAATCGACCTTGATCAATCATGCTATTTTGCAGTAATGAAAATTTCACTCCCGCTCTATATTCTCCGCCTGAATTAGTATTTAAATTGCCATTATAATCAGGAAAATCACCGTAAGATTTACGATATCCGCCATAAATTTTACTTCCTAAAAAAGCATTTTGTTTTTCAAAAAAACTATCAATAATCTTTCCATCATAGAATCCTCTAGTTCTATCACTATAATTTTGTTTTAATTTGATATCGAAAAATCCTTCATTTTCTAAAACCCCACCTTCAGATACTCCAATTTTTTCATAGTAAGATAAAATTTTTGGATAATGTTTAAGGGCAGAATCTATAACAATTTTTTGATTTATAATTTCCGCAGCACCAACTGTTTTGATGTTAATAAAAATTAAAAAAAATATAATTTTTATAAAATAAATTATGCTGTTAATTTTTCTTCCCATGCTCTTCTATTTTTATAGTTTCATCAAAACTTGCAGGAAAGCCATTTACCTGTCTCCAAAGCTCATAACCAAGTAGAACCTGATTCAATAAAACCCAGCCATAAACTTTAGCGCCATGCCTTAAAAATCTGGCATCTGGCCAATTTTCTTTTGGATCTTTTTTTACAATAACTCTAAATTTTCCATTTTCTGAAACTGAAGAATCAACCGATGAAACTATGCCAGAAAAGGTTCCGATTGCAACTGACGGCCATCCGCTAAATTGAACTGCAGGCCAGCCTTCAAATTGCAGCCTTACTTTTCTTCCTTCATAAATTAATGGAATGTCATTGCCACTTACATAAAGCTCAACTGCTGGGTCTTCTAAATTTGGCGCAAAGGTTGCAATTTTATCGCCAGATTTTACTACCGTAGAATTATCTCCTGCCAATACTTTTAAAACCACACCATCTTTTGGAGCCAAAATTAATTGACTTTCTTGTCTAG
>CALBSF010000250.1 GCA_937927795.1 uncultured Rickettsiales bacterium | reverse complement strand
GCTTGTGATTAAAACGACTTTCTAAGTCAACTTCTTTAAGCATTGATTTTGCTAGATCGAATGCTTCTTCCTTTTTTTTACCTTGAATTAATAGCGGAATAGCAACATTTTCTAGCGCAGAAAATTCTGGCAGTAAATGATGAAATTGATAGACAAAGCCAATATTATTTTTTCTGGCATTGGTACGAGTTTTATCATCAGCTTTTGAAACATCAATTTGATTAATGATTATATTGCCAGAACTTGGATTATCAAGCAAGCCGGCAATCTGTAAAAGCGTTGTTTTTCCTGAGCCGGAAGGACCAATTAAGGAAATAAATTCACCTTGTTTTATTTCTAAATTAGCATTTTTAATAACTTCAATCTTCTGATTAGATAAGGAAAAATCTTTTTTGATATTAGTTAGTTTTAAAACTGTAGTCATTTTGAATGATTGTTTGATTGTGCAGCTAATACATTTGCATCGCGAGCTTAAAGCCAAAAGATCTCTTGGCTTTAAGCTCAAAATGACAGAAAGTTAACTTATAGACAATCCATTTTACGGATAAAGTTTTATTTAAGTAATCTTTTTAATCCTCGTAATCATCATCCTCTTCTTCCTCCTCCTCATCCAACTCCTCATCCTCTTCTTCAGAATCTTTTTCTTCTGCGTCAAAATCATCGAAATCGTCTTTTTTCGGCGCAGGCTTTCCTTCTGAAACCAATTTATCTTTTGCAACTGTGATAATTTTATCTCTAGCTTCTTCAAAAGACACGCCATAAACCGCTGAATATTCGCAGGCCAAGCGGTTGATTGCTGTTTCATAGATTATTCTTTCGCTATATGATCTGTCGCTATCTTCAATATCGCGAGTTAAGTCTCTCAGCACTTCGGCAAGCAGAATAATATCGCCAGAATTAATTTTAGTTTCATATTCTTGAGCTCTTCTGCTCCACATTCCTTTGGTTTTTTTAACGCCATTTCTTAAAATTGCTAAAATTTCTTCAAGTTGCGCTTTGCTAGCTAAATTTCTAACCCCAGCTTTTCTTGCACTATCAACTGGAATTTTGATAGTCAGTTTTTCTTTTTCAAAAGAAAGAAGGTAGAAACTGGTTTCTTTTCCTAAAATATTGATATTTTCAATTCCCGCAACTTTTCCAACTCCATGAGATGGATAGATTATGTGCTCGCCAGCCTTAAAATTATTTTTATTATTTTCGCCTGGTTTTTT
>CALBSF010000249.1 GCA_937927795.1 uncultured Rickettsiales bacterium | reverse complement strand
ATAAAGATAATTAAGTTCATTATAGTGCATTTTATTTTTATATATTTTAATATAAATTTGTTCTGGTATTTCAAAAAATTTTCCTGTGTCATGAACATAAACTTTTATATGTGGCTCATCATTTAAAAATTTTTGTCGAGCAAAAATGCAAATGCGAAAAATAACTCAAAAAGAAATTGAAACTTATGTAAAAAACGAGCAATCTTGGGGATGTGCCGGAAGTTATCAATATGAGTCTTTGGGCAAGCATTTATTTAGTAAAGTTGATGGTGATTATTACTCAATTTTAGGGCTTTCAATTCAGCCGGTGCTGAGTTTTTTACATGAAAAAAAATTAATCAAATTTAAAATATAATTTATGGAATTTTTAGGATATGACTTGTTGTTAAGCCTTGTAACTCTAACTTTCTTAGAGATTATTTTGGGTATAGACAATTTAATTTTTATTGCTCTGGCGGTTCGCAAATTAGATAAAAAGCATCGTAAATCAGCGCGAATTTTTGGACTTTCGCTGGCTTTGGTGATAAGAATTTTAATGTTACTTACTCTTTCTTGGATAATGACTTTAACTGAGCCGCTATTTTATATTGGCGAAGTCGGTTTTTCATTTAAAAATTTCTTACTAATATCTGGTGGATTATTTTTGATAGTAAAAAGTGGCTGGGAAATAGCTAGTGATGTGTTTTTGGGGCTGCAAGAATCAGAAAAATCTGATAAAAAATCTGACGTAAAAAAAGGTTTTATTTCTGCGGTTTTGCAAATTACTTTAATTGATTTTATTTTTTCTTTTGATTCTGTGATTACTGCAATTGGCATGACAAATAACATTCCAATAATTGTTGCAGCTATTGTTATTTCAATGATTGTGATGTTGATAGCTTCAGAAAAAATTAGTCATTTTTTACAAACTTATCCATCTTTAAAAATTGTGGCACTATCATTTATATTCTTGGTTGGTGCAATATTATTAGCCGACGGAATGCATATTCATATTTCAAAAGGATATTTGTATTTCGCTTTATTTTTTACGCTCGTTGTTGAATCAATCAACATTGTGGCGCGAAGAAAACATTAATTTTTTTACTTATGAAAAAGATATTTATTTTATCTATTATTTTATTAATTTCTTCTTGTGCTATGGTCAAGAAGCAAGAGGTGGTTCAAGAGCTTGATCATTTAAATAATAATTTAAAACTTGATTTTAAAAGCTTCTTTAGCGGCAATTTGGAAGGAATGGCAATTACTCAAGATGGTGATGGAAAAATCACCAATAGTTTTACGCTAAAAATTAATGGTCAGTGGGATGAAAATAAAGGAACTGTAAAATATAGTTACCTTTATGCTGATTCAAAAAAAGACAGTAAGACTTTTTTAGTAACTATTGGCGATGATGGCACATTCGAAGCAATTGGACATCAAATCGTTGGCGCAATAAAGGGCGAGCAAAAAGAAAATGCTGCTCGCAGTTTTTATAGCTCTGAAATTAAGGATGCTGGCGTAAAAAATATTTTAAAATATGTAGACAAAATGTATTTAATTGATGCAAAATCTATGATAATTATTTCTAGTTTTAAAGGTGATTTAAAATCTGGAACAACAATAATTTCACTTAAAAAAATTGCAGATTAATTTATGATTTACAGCAACCCGATTCTGTTTTCTTATTCCTTTGATGATCATGGTAGAGCCCATCGTATTAATAATTTGAA
>CALBSF010000248.1 GCA_937927795.1 uncultured Rickettsiales bacterium | reverse complement strand
TTTTGGCCAAGAAGGCGCTCGCGCGCGGCCTCAAGACCCGTCCATGGGTAAAGACCTCGCTGGCGCCGGGTAGCCAGGTGGTGACGGACTATCTGGCCAAGGCCGGCGTCGACAAAGCGCTCGACAAGTTGGGATTCACGCTGGTCGGCTATGGCTGCACAACCTGCATCGGTAATTCTGGTCCGCTACATCCACAAATCGAAGAGGCAATTAAATCAAAAAATTTATTAGTTGGCGCAGTTTTATCTGGAAATCGTAACTTTGAGGGCAGGGTGCATCCTTTGGTAAAAGCCAATTATTTAGCATCTCCACCACTTGTTGTTGCTTATGCTTTAGCTGGAAATTTAAAAATTAATCTTGCTACAGATTCAATTGGAACTGATGCTTCTGGTCAAAAAATATTTTTAAAAGATATTTGGCCAACTCAAGAAGAAATTGAAGAAATCACTTCTAAATTTGTTACCAGAGAAGTTTTTGCAAAAAAATATGCAACTCTTTTTGATGGTGGAATTGATTGGCAAAAAATTCAAGTTGAAAAATCCGATACTTATAGTTGGAACCAAAACAGCACCTACATTCGTTTACCAAACTTTTTTGATGATCTTAATCGCAAAAATGCCACAGAAGTAAAGTCTGCAAGAATTCTTGGTTTATTTGCAGATTCAATTACTACTGACCACATTTCTCCAGCAGGAAATATTTCTGCAACCTCTCCGGCCGCAGTTTACTTAAATGAAAAAGGGGTTGATAAAAAAGACTTCAACTCTTACGGTGCAAGACGCGGCAATCATGAAGTGATGATGCGCGGAACTTTTGCTAATATTAGAATTAAAAATGAAATTTTGGGCGGAGCAAAAGAGGGTGGTTTTACTAAAATTTTTGAAAAAAATGAAGTGGTTTCTATTTATGATGCCGCTATGTTTTATAAGCAGCAAAATAATCCTTTAGTTATTTTTGCTGGCAAAGAATATGGCACCGGATCTTCTCGCGACTGGGCTGCCAAAGGCACCTATTTACTTGGAGTTAGAGCGGTTATAGCTGAAAGCTTTGAAAGAATTCATCGCTCAAATCTAGTTGGAATGGGCGTTTTACCTTTGATTTTCAAAGGCTCGCAGAATCGCAAAACACTTGAATTAAAAGGTGATGAAAAGATTGATATCTTAGGAATTAATGATAATATCACCCCAAAGCAAGACATTAAGTGTATTATTACTAGTGCCGACGGCTCATTACAAGAGGTAATTTTAACCTGTGGTATTGATACTGGCAACGAGGTTGAATATTATAAACTTGGCGGCATTTTACAATTTGTAATGAATCAAATTATTAACTAGCTATGAAAATAAGAGTTATTGGTTCTAACATGGATATCGGAGCTTCTTTAACTTCTTATGTTGAAGAAAATCTAGAAAAATCAGTTACTAAATTTTTTGATGTTGCGATAATTGCCGAAGTTCATTTTGTAAAAGATGGCAATTTATTTAAAGTTGTTATTAGCGTAAATGAAGGCGTGAAGGGCGGAGTTGCTGTTAAAAGCGATGCGCAGGCCCCAGACGCTTATGGCTGCTTTAACGAAGCTTGTGAAAAAATAGTTAAACAACTTCGTCGTTATAAAAATAAAATTAAAAATTATCGCCGCAAAGGCGGTGGTTTAAAGTCGATTGAACCTAATTACAAAGATTTCGACGCTACGAAATACATACTTCCGCCTTTTGAACATAATGTTTTTGAGGAAATGGAAAGTGAAGAAATTGCAAATGAAAATAATCATAGCTCTTTAAAAATTATCGGCGAAAAAAGCGCCAATATTGAAGAAATGAGTGTTGAACAGGCAATAATGAAAATGGATCTGGCTGATTTGCCAGCCTTGGTTTTTATTAATAGTGAAAATAAAAGGTTAAATGTTGTTTATCATCGCAAAGATGGTAATATATCATGGATTGATCCGAAAATTTAGAAATTACAAATTAAACAAATTGACGAAAAGGGGGTAAATTTACAATGGAAGTAGTAGTTCACGGTCGCTCTAGCTTAGAAATGGCCATCAGGACTTTTAAAAAAAAGACTCAAAGAGATGGTCTAGTTAAAGAAGCTAGAAGAAGAAAAGCTTACGAAAAACCTTCGGAAAGAATTAAAAGAAGAAGGGATGAAAGTTTTGCTAGACGCAAAAAAGCCAGAAGAGGTGAGTACGTAACTTAACTTTTTTCTT